>JAWWQA010000338.1:0-15748 GCA_033854695.1 Rubrobacteraceae bacterium | reverse complement strand
AGCTGGATTTCACGCCCTCGTAGACCCGAAAATTTACCTCCCCTTTCTGTAGTCCGCTCCCCGAAACCGGATATAGCGGGATACGGGGTGCTTACTGCACGTGCCAAATGTTGGGGGAAATTCTGTTAACCTGCAGCATATTGGGGGTAATTATGGTCCCCGGCCTCTGATTGTGTTTAGTTAGCAAAGAGGGATATATAATTGTTTTTTAAGGAACAGGCCGTCGGAGGTGGTCAGACACTGGAAGCCTCGGTTGGAACGGTCCTTGGGGGGCGTTACAGGGTACAGAGCACGCTAGGCACGGGGGGGATGGCTGTCGTCTACAAGGCGCAGGACGCCATTCTCGGTCGCTGCGTAGCCCTGAAGACACTTCATAGCCGCTACGCCGAGGAGATCTCTTTCCGGGCGCGCTTCAAGCAGGAGGCGCGGGTAATGGCTTCATTGGACCATGAGAACATAGTCAAGGTCTACGACATCGCCCAGGATGGCGAGGTTCCGTTCATCGTGGCCGAGTGTGTTGACGGGCAGGACGTGGGAGATGTGCTCAAGGGCACAGCCGAAGGTCGTCTGGGCGAGCGGTTCATGAGGGGAGTGGTGGGGCAGCTTTTGGAGGCGCTCGATTACGCGCACCGGCGCGGGGTCATCCACCGCGACATAAAGCCCTCGAACATAATTATCACGCGGGAAGGAACCGTCAAGGTCGCGGACTTCGGCATCGCGCGTCTCGTTGAAGAGGAGGAGGCGGGGGAGCCCGGTGAGATCATCGGGAGCGCCCGCTACATGTCGCCGGAGCAGCTCCGTGGTGAGGAGACTACCTCTCGGAGCGACCTTTACTCAGTTGGCATCCTCCTCTACCACTGCCTCACCGGGAGGCCGCCCTTCTCCGGTGATGCCAAAAGCGTTGCGAGGCAGCAGATCCACAAAGATCCTACCCCCCCGCACAGGCTGAACAATGAGATCTCGCCGGACCTCGAGACGGTGATAATGAAAGCCCTCGTCAAGAACCCGAAAGACCGCTACCCCTCTGCCCTGGTGATGCTCGAAGACTTGCGGAGGAGCACAAACGCGGAAGGCTACGTCGGGACCGGGGGATCTCGCAAGCGCCGCCGCAGAAACCGGGGGGACAGTAAGAAGGCGCTGCTCGTTTCTTCGGTACTCGCCCTGCTACTTCTGGGTGGAGGAACCGCCGTAGCCAGTCTCGGATACCTCGACACTACCCTGCCCTGGCGGGCACAGCAGGCCCTGATGACGTCTGCTCAACCCGTGGTAGAGGATGCGCCAGAGGCCCCGGAGGTAGACGATTCGTCGCAGGCGTCCTCCGAGCCAGAGCAGACCACGGCATCGGAGGCCCCACCGGGGGAGGAGACGCTGGCCTCAGTGCCCAACGTCAACGCGTACTTCGACTACTTCGCGGTCGACACCCTCCGGAACAGCGGCTTTCAGACAAAGGTCGTCTACCAATACCGCGAAGGTTATTTGCCCAGGGGCGTAACCTGGGGCACCGATCCCGCGGTCGGCACCCTGGCGCCTCTCGGCTCGACCATTACCGTCTACGCCACGCCTAAGGACCAGCCCCAGATCGTCCAGGCTCAGACACAGTTCGTCCAACCCCAGCCTCAGATACAACCACAGCCCCCGATCTAGGAGACAAAAGAAGCAATAGGGGCCGGCTACTGCCGGCCCCGAACGAAAGTTGGGTTATGGCGGTCTCTGTTAGGCAACCCTCCGTCCCTGGTCGATCATGTCGGCTATGACTGGGTAGCGGTAGTCTACGCCCTGGCTAACCTTATAGGCAGCGTAGCACTGATGTACTATTGGGACGAGGGCGATCAGTGGTAGCAAGAAGAACATGAAGATGCCGATGACCACGATAGTGAGTATGGTGCTGACTACGACGTACGCGAAAATAATGACGATCCAGGCCACCTGGTACCAGAGCGACTGCAGAGCGTGAAAAGCAACCCTTTGAGACTTGTCTTTGTAGACCAGCCAGATTACGAGGGCCGCGATCGGGCCGCCGATGCCGGTTACGATGTCTAGCAGCACCGTGAGGTGCGCAACCATGGACCAGGTCTGCTCGTCTTGGGCGCTCATCTGGGACATACCAACTGCCCTCGTACCCGTCGTGTTGCCTATGGGGCCACCGACTGGAGAGTCGCCGGGGCTCTGAGGCTCCTCCGGCCTGCCGTAGTTCGGGTCCTGTTGCATGTTTGCTCCTTTTGTTCGGTACTACTTAACACTACCCGGTTCTTCACCTTGCTGCAAGGTCTCTCCAGGAAACCTCTCTACATCGCACCTCCCTCCGTCGGGCTCCCCATACGGTACGCGCGACGCCGGTGCTCGACGATGCGCCAGAGGAGGAAGACAGCGACCGGGAGCGCGCATCCATCTTCGGCGGCCAAGAAGACCTCGTAGCTCCGGCCCGTGAGACCTCCGGAGAGGCGCACCGCTCTCTCGTCGCCGGGATACGAGACGAGCGCGAGGTTGCGGAAGAGGTTGATCCGGGCCTCGTAGATCTGCTCGTCGCAGGAGATCTCGAGCTCGTTGATCGAACGCCCCCTGAGACCGGCGGTGAGCACCTCCTCGCCGTCCGCGACCATCCGGTAGCGCCTCCCCGCCGTCTCGAAGGCGGCCGAGTAGTCTCCGGACTGGAATTTGGCTGCCGAGAGCCCGCGCAGTAGCAACCTGCCGAATTTCTGCCCGCCGGGGTTGAGGAGGTCGAACTCTGATGCGAGGAGGCCGCGGGCGCGGGCGGTGAAGGAGCCTCCGAGGTCCCGCCGGAGAAGTTCCCAGGAGAAAGTGTCTCTCGGTACACGGCCCATAGCAACAACTTATACGCAGGGTGCCGTTGTCGAGTTTCGCGAGGCGGGATAGAGTACATATACCTGACGGCTAATAGAAGGTGTTCAATGGAGCTACAAAACAAAGAGCAACTCAAGGTGGAGATCCTGCAGTCCTGGCTGAAGAGCGCCTGGGTGTACCCGATGGAGGGTCCCGGGAACCAGACTTTCCTACGCCTGACCCCCGGCGGTCGCTTGAAGATGCGTCGTAGGATCGGGGAGCTCGAAACTTCCCTCGGTGTGAAGGGAAGGGACGTCTCGAAGCAGGAGGAGGCGGGTACCCTTCCCGTCGAGCGCGACACGCTCGAGCTGGCGATGATGGTCCAGGCCTACACCTCCGAACGCCGCTTTATGGAGAGCCAAGGCGCCCCTTTGGGCACCGCTGCCGTGACCCTCGAAGATGACGCATCCGAAGAATCGGAAGAGACTAACGAAATATCCGGGTGACGAGCTCGCACCAAGTGGCAGCTGCCCACTGTCTGGGGCTAAAGCAACGGATATGAATCGCGCCTAGTAAGAACATACTAAGGAAAGATAGTCCGTTTGGATTATGAATCGACACCTTTGAGCCGATAAGATGTCCTGGTTTCCAACCTGTTGTTGCCCTCATAAGAGGCGATGGGTAGGGGAAAAGGGAAAGCAGTATGAGGGCACCAGGGTGGTCGAGGGATTTCATCGAATTCTCACGATTCTCTAACTCCTGTCTTAGGACAGGGCGCTATACTAGAACTACAACAGTATTGGCTGACAGAAAGGAGACCCGGAAATACAATCTGGGCTCCGGCCTTTAGTTCCGGCTATACTAGTGGTGCAGTCGAAGGTGGATTTCTAGCAGTAGGAGTGTCGTCAGACAAAAAGGCGGCCTTTCAATCGCGATGGAGTCCGAGGAAAGAAAGGTGAGCTCAAGGGCATGGCTCAAGGAACGGTAAAGTGGTTCAGCACCGAGAAGGGCTACGGCTTCATCAGCCCCGATGATGGTAGCGAGGACGTATTCGTCCACCACACAGGCATAGCCGGCAGCGGGTTCAAGTCCCTCGAAGAGGGCGAGAAGGTGACATACGAGGTGACCCAGGGCAGGAAGGGCCCGCAAGCCGCTAACGTCTCCAAGGCATAAGCGTCCACGAAGATCGAAAGGGCCGGGGTCCTATAAGGGGTTCCGGCTTTTTGTCCTCTGGTTTCCAACCTGTTTGTGTTTAGCCTCGATTAGTCTCCAGGTTGCCCTTCCAGAGAAGTAATACCTGAGCCCGATGACCACGATGGAGATGCTCTGTAGGATCGGGTTAGCGATTTGGGTGATGGCCTTAAGGCCCGTGCACGTCCTCTACACGGCATTTGTGCGGCCATATCAATAAGGTCACGAAGGCCAGCGTAGTCGTCGTCGGATTGGTGTATCTTGCGACGCAACATCCCCTCCCCGATGATCGCCGCCGTCAATGCAGCTACCGCAACAACCGGCTTGATGTTTCCCATTACCCACCTCCTTCACCCGGGCAATCCCCAGTGGATCGCTACATTTGCAGTTTATCTTGCTAAGTCAGGAGTGTATGTAATCTAGTTACATATCGCTCAAGACCAAAGCGCCTGCGCCTATGTCCAGCTTACACACCTTGCAGCTGATCGGACAGCACGCTGACCGGGATACTTGGACACTGGTCGCAAGCAGACTTTCTCCCCATCAAACACCGTGCTGCTTACTCGAATCCAACCGCGTAGAATGTAGAATAGAGCTGTCAATTACATAACTTTGGAGGAGTTTTGGATAGTCTTTTCGAGTCTTTGGAAGGTGGCGAGGATCGCGAACAACGGCTCGCGGAGCTTGCTCGCCAGGTCTCTGTATGCACGAGGTGCGACCTCGCGCTCACCCGCACGAACACGGTCTTCGGGACCGGCGATCCGTACTCTCCCCTGATGCTTATCGGCGAGGGGCCGGGGGAGAACGAGGACGCGACGGGACTGCCGTTCGTGGGGCGCGCCGGCAAGCTCCTCGACGACATCCTCAAGGCCGTCAACCTCACGCGGCAGGACGTGTACCTGACGAACATCGTCAAGTGCAGGGCGGCCGTCGAGGAGGGGGGACGGATGAAAAACCGCCAGCCGCGCACCGGGGAGATCAAAGCGTGCAACCCCTACCTACAGGGACAGATCGAGGCGGTAAAGCCCGAGGTCATCCTCTGCCTGGGTGGTCCCGCCGCCAAAACTATAATAGACAAGGACTTCAGGATCACCAAGGATCGCGGCAAGTGGTACGACGTGGACGGCATAAAGGCGATGGCGACCTTCCACCCGGCCTACGTACTCAGGCAGCGCGGCGAAGACCTCGACCGCGCGAAACGCGCCGTCTGGAAGGACATCCAGAACGTTTACGCCGAGTACCAGAGGGTGCTGGAAGAGCGGGGATAGACCTTGGGCCTCTTTCGGCCCTCCGTGCTAGCCTTCGCCTCGTTTTGTCTCTCTCGCTGCTCGCAGAGGGTCGGAGGAGCGACGTTCTCGAGATCCTCACGCTGTCGTAGGGGACGGCGCAAGAGCGGTGGGAGGACCTACAGGAGAAGGCCGGTTTGTGGTTCGTATTCGCCGAGCGTAAGAATTTTACTAACCAATTCTTATTCCCCCTGCTATCATGCTATGAAAAGTAGTGGAAAAAACGTCGAGAAGGGCCCGTGAACCTTGGTCAGCACAATCTCTAGCAGCCGGATGATGGACAGCATAGATAAAGACTTACTCAACCTCATCCAGCGAGAATTCCCCTTAGAGCGGGAGCCGTTCGAGGCGATTGGGCGGGATCTGGGGTTGCCCGGAGACGAGGTGATCAGGCGCATAGACGCGCTCAAGAGAGGGCGGGTGATACGCCAGATCAGCGCGATCTTCGATACCCGCGTCCTGGGTTATGAATCGAGCCTCGTCGCTGCCAGGATACCATCCGAGAAGCTCAACTCCGCCGCCAAGGCGATCAACTCCCACCCCGGAGTCTCTCACAACTATGAGCGCAACAACGAGTTCAACCTCTGGTACACCGTGGCGGTGCCACCGGACTCCAGGTTGGGCCTCGAAGGCACCGTGGAGGTTCTGCACAAGATCAGCGGCGCCGAGAAGACGCGCGTTTTACCTACGCTCAAGCTCTTCAAGATCGGGGTGACGCTCGACATGAGGGAGGGCGCTACCTCCAAGAAGGAGGCGCCGCAGTACGGTGAAGCCGACCGCCAAACTGCCGACCGTAACATCTCGGAAGACGACAAAGCTGCCATCCGGGCACTGCAGGAGGACGTGCCGCTTACCCCAAGGCCGTTCGACCTTTGGGGCCGGCAGTTTGGACTCTCCTCCGAGGAGCTTTTGGAGCGGGCGTACGACTTGCAGGGGCGCAAGATCATGCGCCGCTTCTCGGCCGTGCTCTACCACCGCAAGGCGGGCTTCAGGGCGAACGCAATGGGCGTCTGGGTAGTGCCGCCCGAGCGCGTCGAGGAGGTCGGCAACATGTTCGCTCAGTACCAGGCAGTCTCCCACTGCTACCAGCGCCCTGTCTACGAGGACTGGCCGTTCGCCCTCTTCAGCATGGTTCATGGCCGTACCGAGGAGGAGTGCGAATCGGTACTCGACGCGATGGCGGCCGAGTCGGGCCTTACGGAGCGGGCCTCCCTGTACTCGACTCGCGAGTACAAGAAGACGAGGGTACGCTACTTCACGCCGGAGATGGAGGCCTGGGAGAAGCTATACGCCGGCGTACTTCGCTGAGCACGCCGGAAGAGGTCCAACGCGTGAGCGCGCCTGTCCCGGCGCTTTAGGAGTCGCGATTGCCCTGTGGGCGTTGCTCTAGCTTTCAGCCATGAGCTTCTTCAAGCCCGAGCTTCTCTGAGAGTTCGATCAAGTCGTCGGCGACGAGGTCGAACGATGGATCTGCTGGCTCTGCCTCTCCTTCGGGGCCGAACTCTGAGGGACGGGGTACGTACCCTGCCCGGAGGCCGTTAGATTGTGCGTGACGCAGGTCGTTGGGGTGAGCGGCGACAAGCATTACTTGCTCAGGGCGCAGGTCCAGGAGGTTCGGCACTATCAGATAGGTCTCGGAGTCGGGTTTGTAGTGACGAACCAACTCGGCCGAGAGGATCAAATCCCACGGCAGGCTCGCACGTTTGGCCATGTTGGTAAGGAGTGCGACGTTGCCGTTCGAGAGCGTGGTGAGGATGTACCGCTCTCTCAGCCTCTGGAGACCAGGCACGGAGTCTGGCCAGGGGTCGAGGCGGTGCCAGACCTTGTTGAGGTAGTCTTTCTCTTCTTCCGTCAGACCTTCAATGCTGAACTCTTCGAGCAGCTCTTGGAGTGAGGCACGATGGAGGGCGTCGAGGTTCGTCCACGGGATCTCACCGCGCCTGACCCGGTCCATGGAAGGGGCGTAGCGGCCGCGCCACTCGTCGGCGAAGGTGGCCCAATCTACTTCGAGGTTCTTCTTCTTGCCCAGTTCTTCTCCGTCCCGGATCACGGCGCTTCTCCAGTCAACGACAGTGCCAAAGACGTCGAAGGCGAGGGCTTTCACGCCGGAGACAGCCATTAAACGTCCACCTTGAAACCCAGGTCTACCTCGCTCGCTGGTTGGCCGCCCCTTATCCCCCAATTCTCCATTGCTGGTTCCCCTTCGGTTTCTGTAAGGGCGACGTCGTTCCCCGAGGGCGTTCCTTGTGTCTGGGATGCTCTCGTGCTTCCGGTCTGAGGTCTGGCTTCCGGAGCTCCGAGATGCGCCGATAGCCGGGCAGCGGCATTGACCACGGCAGGAACGCTTTCGGAGATGAATTTTTCGGTTAAGTGAGTAGTTGGACCACAGATCCCCATAGCCGCTACGACTCGTAGAACGCTATCCACAATTGGTGCGGCAATGCCACGTGCCTCTGCTCTCCACTCTCCCCAGTTGATGGCAAAACCAGCTTCACGAATGTGCGCAAGCTCTCGGCATAACGAGCTGGCCGTGGCGTGTGTGTGTTCTGTGTAGCTGGTGAGACCTTTGGCAACTATCCGGTCGAAGACACGGGGATCATCGACGTAAGCTAATATCACTTTGCCCGTGGAGACGCAGTGGGCGGGACCGCGATCGCCAACGCTCGACATGACCTGTACAGGCTGTAGCCCATCTAACTTAGCGATGACGACGACTTCATTACCGTCGAGTACGTCCAAATGCACCACCTCCTTAGTGTGCTCGCGCAGTTGCTCCATGTACGGGCGTGCCTCCGCAGACAAATCAAGCCGCGGCCCAGCCGAACGCGAGATCTCGCCCAGGCGAGGTCCCAATCGATAACGAGCGGTTACAGGATTTTGGGTTACGTACAGGTGCCGTTCCAGGGTAACGAGTACGCGGTAGATCGTGGTCTTGCTTACCCCGAAACCTCGGGCGAGCTCGGTGACACCGCGCTCGCGCCGTTCGCTGCTGAAAGATCCAAGGACACAGAGAGCCAGGTCGACCGACTTGAGTATCTGAGCTTTGCTTCGATCTCGTCGTTTCAATAGGCCCCCTGTTTCGTATAAAGAAACATCTGTTCCCTTGTGCAAACTGTAATTAGTTTTGACGTCTGCGTCAACATTGTTCTCGAGTAGTGGTTGCGGAGAAGACTTCGAGAAGATTACCAGGGATAGAGAGCTGATTTGTCCTACACAAACGTCAATTCTCGAGGGTTGACCGGAAACAGAGACGGCATTATCCTGCTATTCACAGGTGGAGAAAACTGTGTTTCTCTATAAGAAACAATTCGTAGGGAAACGGGAGGAGAGCAGTGGAGACCGTTACCAGCAAAGAAGGAAAGGCCGGCACGCAGGTAGGGCGGAGTGCGAAGCGGGTCGAGGACCCGCGTCTTCTGACGGGGAAGGGACGGTTCATCGACGACCTCGAGCCCGTAGCGAATATAGCCCACGCTGCGATCCTGCGTAGCCCACAGGCTCATGCGCGCATAGTCTCCATCAACGCGAGTGCTGCAAGAGAGGCGCCGGGGGTACTCGGGGTGCTTACCGGCGAGGATGTCTGCCGTTTGTCCAAGCCGTTCCCGCTGGCTGTAACCGTTCCCGTAAGCTACTACTCCATGGCTGTTGAAAGGGTGCGCTACGCGGGGGAACCGGTGGCGGTGGTAGTCGCGGAGAACCGGTACGCAGCCGAAGATGCGATGGAGTTAATCGAGGTGGATTACGAGCCCCTTCCCATTGTCCTGGATCCGGAGGAGGCACTAAAGCCCGACGCTACGTTGTTGCACGACGAGGTCGGCTCGAACGTAGGGAACCACAGGACGTTCGAGTTCGGGGATCCGGACGGCGCGTTCGCGGAGGCCGACATTGTGGTGGAGGAGAAATTTACTTTTCCACGGTATAGCTCCACTCCGATCGAGACTTACGGGGTCATCGCTGACTACGACCACTCCTCGGATCAGATGACTATCTGGTCGAACTTCCACGGGCCGTTCATCCTGCACAGGATCGTGGCCGCCGCGCTCGGTATCCCGGAGAACCGGTTGAGATTCGTTGTCCCGCCGGACATTGGCGGGAGCTTCGGGATCAAGTCCGCAGTCTACCCGTACATGGCGCTAATGGGGCTCGCGAGCCGCGTGGTGGGGCGGCCGGTGAAGTGGATCGAGGATCGGGTAGAGCATCTGCTCGCCAGCAGCTCGGGCACCGCCCGGGTCTCCGAAGTGCGGGCGGCGTTCAGGCGCGACGGAGAGCTGATCGGGCTGGACTACCGCTTCATGGACGATGTTGGCGGATACATCCGCTCACCGGAGCCCGCGACTATGTACCGCTGCTTCGGTAACTTCACCGGGGCCTACGCCGTGAAGAACGTGCGGGCGGAGACCCTCTCCATAATGACCAACAAGACCCCAACAGGCTTGAACCGAGGTTTCGGTGGCCCGCAGCTGTACTTTCCCCTCGAAAGGATCATGGACATGGCTGCGGAACGGTTGGAGTTGGACCCGGCCGAGCTAAGGCTACGGAACGTGGTCAAGGCAGACCAGTTTCCATACCGCACGCCTTTGGGGGGAATCTACGACAGTGGGAACTACGAGGCCGTTCTCAATCGCGCGCTCGAGGTTAGCGGGTACAAGGAGATGCGCGAGTGGCAGGCGCGAGCCCGAGAGGAAGGGCGTTACTTCGGTATAGGGATCGCGGCAGTCGTGGACCCATCAGGAACCAACATGGGGTACGTGACCCTCGCCCAGTCCCATGAGGAGCGTGCGCAATCCATGGACAAGTCGGGTTGCGCCGAGGCCGTCACGATCAACATGGATCCAAGCGGGGGTGTGACGGTGTGCCTGACGACCACTCCTCAGGGGCAGGGGCACGAGACCGTTGCGACCCAGATCGTGGTGGACGAGCTGGGTGTCCCGGCGGAGCACGTGAACGTCGTGGCGGAGATGGATACTTTAGCCCAGCCCTGGACAATTACTACCGGGACGTACTCGAGCCGCTTCGCCCCACTCGGGGCCAGCGCGGTGGCGACAGTCGCCAGGAAGCTGCGCGCGAAGCTTGCCCGGATCGCCGCCCATCTCCTCGACGTTGACACCGAAGATCTCGAGCTGGTGGAGGGACGCTTCGTGGTGAGCGACGATCCCGAGCGGTCGGTCTCTTATCGTCAGGCCGCAGGTGTTGCTCACTGGAACTCTTCTTCTCTGCCGGAGGAGATCGAACCGGGTCTACACGAGACGGCGTTTTATAGCCTATCGGTCACGGCACCGCCCAACGAGGAGGACGAGGTGGACTCGTCGGCGACCTACGGCTTTCTCACGGACATCGTTGCCGTAGAGGTGGACCCGGAAACCTACGAGATTCGGATAGTCGGCTACACGACGGTGCATGACGCTGGCACGATCCTGAACCCCATGTTGGTCGACGGCCAGATCTACGGGGGCACCGTTCACGGCATAGGCGGGACCCTCTATGAGGAGTTTCTCTACAACGAGGACGGGCAGCTGATGACGGCGAGCTTCATGGATTACCTCTGCCCGACGGCGACAGAGTCGCCACAACTGAAGATCGACCACATCGAGACGCCCTCGCCGTTCTCGCTGCTGGGCGCGAAAGGGGTAGGGGAGGGCAACTCGATGAGTGCCCCTGCCGCCCTCGCCAACGCCATCGCCGACGCGATGCAGCCAGCGGGCCTTCGCGTCACGGAACTGCCCATCACGCCGAGCAGGCTCTTCTCTGCGATCCACGAGCATACGGAGGGTGAAACGTGATTCTCCGCCAGGTTCTCGAGTTCGCAGCGGCCCGTTACCCTGAGAACCTCGCGGTGGTGGATGGGGAACGCCGCTACACATACGCCGAATGGAACGAGCGGATCAACGCGGTTGCCAACGCGCTCAAAGAGCTGGGCGTTCGCAAGGGTGACCGGGTGGTGCAGGTCATCAAGAACCGGGAAGAGAACTGCGCAATCCACATGGCCTGCCAGAAGCTGGGGGCGATAAACACGCCTATCAACTTCCGCTGGGCGAGCGGCGAGATCGAGTTCTGCGTCAACGATGCCGAGGCGCGGGTCGTCGTCTTCGAGGGGGCGACTACAGAGACGGTCTTCGCGGCCCGCGATCGGTTCAATTCCGATCCACAACTGCTCTTCGTGGGAACCGACGCGCCCGACGGCGTCCATTCCTTTGGCGAGGCCGTCGCGGCGGCCGACTGTGCTCGGCCGGACGACGTGGAAGAGTCCGACATCGGTCTCATGCTCTATACGTCGGGCACGACCGGACGGCCGAAGGGTGTTCCCCGGAGCCAGCGGGCAGAGTACGCGGCGACCGTTGGGCAGGCGATAGAGCACCGTTACTCGTTGGGCGAGCGTACTTTGGGTGTGATGCCGCTCTTCCACACGATGGGGATGCACTCGCTGACGAGCATGATCGCGCTGAACGGGCTCTTCGTCGCGGTGCCGGATTGGGATGCTGAGCAGGCCCTCGAGATCATAGAGCGTGAACAGCTCACCTGCCTCTACCTGATCCCAACCCTCTTCCACGAGCTGGTAAACCATGAGTCCTTCGACGACCACGACACCTCGAGCGTCCGGAAGCTCAGCTACGCAGGAGCCCCGATGCTTAGCTCGCTGGTGGAGACGTGCATCGAGAAGTTCGACCCGGACGTGTTCGTCAACCACTACGGGAGCACCGAGGTCTACATCTTCTCTACCTACCCGGAGCCTCGAAAGAAGCCGGGATGCTCCGGGCGGGCCGCCTTCCACACCGAGCTGCGGGTGGTCCAGGCTGACCCCGAACCTACAGTTAGTCCTGACGACGTTCTACCGGCGGGCGAGACAGGTGAGATCATCGTGCGCCTCTCCGACGACGCGTTCGGGGGCTACTACAACCGGGAGAACGCTACCGAGAAGGCGATCCGAGACGGTTGGTACTTCACCGGGGACACGGGCCACCTCGACGAGGATGGGGATCTCTGGGTCTCTGGGCGTGTGGACGACATGATCAACACCGGTGGTGAGAACGTTTATCCGGTCGAGGTGGAGGACGAGCTCTCCCGGAACCCCGACATAGCTGAAGTAGCAGTCGTAGGGTTGCCGGACGAGCGGTGGGGACAGGCGGTCACCGCGTTCGTGGTGCCGAAACGGCCGGACCTTACAGAGGAGGAGATAGACGAATATTGCCAAGAGAGCACGAACCTTGCCAGGTTCAAGCGACCGAAGAAGGTTGTGTTCGTGAAAGAGATCCCCAAGAGCCCGGTAGGTAAGCTCCTGCGGCGCCTGCTTATCGAGGGTGAGTACGAGGAAGCCGAACCCCTTGCGACGGAGGCTAAGGAAACGAAATGAGCCTACAAGAAGACTCCCACATCACTGCGGAAGACCTCGGCCTCGAGCTCGAGAATATGCGCCTGAGTTTAGACGCCGAGCGTGGGGTGGCCCGGTTGGTAATCGACCAGCCGAGCAAGATGAACAGGGTCACCATGCCCATGCGGGATCAGATCTCGGACCTCTTCCGTCTGCTCGAGAGGGATGGTCGCACGCGCGTCGTGGTAGTCCGCGGGGCCGGAGAGCAGGCGTTCACCGCCGGCGGAGACATAGCGAGCTTCATGAGGACGCATCCCGTACCCATCTCCTACCTGCACGAGAACGTAGCCGCCCCCGAGCGCTTCCCCGGTCCGGTCATCGCGGCGATAGACGGGTATTGCTTCGGCGTTGGGATGGAGATCGCACTCGCCTGCGACTTTCGTGTCGCCACTTCCCGGGCACTGTTCGGTCTGCCGGAGGTTGGGCTTGGGATGATCCCGGGTAGCGGTGGCACACAGCGCGTCGCGCGCCTCGTCGGCCTGACCCGGGCGAAGGACATGATCCTGCGCAGCCGCCGTATACCCGCACCCGAGGCCCACGAGTGGGGTTTGATCACGCAGGTAACCGAGCCCGAAGAGCTCGACAAGACCGTATACTCCCTGGTATCTGAGCTGCTTGCCCAACCACGACTGGCGCTCGAAACGGCAAAACGGGTGCTCAATCTTGGACAGGACGCGCCGCCCGAGGCAGCCCTACAGCTAGAGGGTTATGCCTACGGCATGTTGCGTGGGACGAAAGACTTCGCCGAGGGCGTGCAGGCGTTCGTCGAGAAGCGCGAGCCGAACTACAGCGGAGAGTAGAGAATGAAGCCCGCACCGTTCGAATACGCAGCCCCGGAGAGCGTAGAAGAAGCGCTGAGCCTGCTGGAGCAGCATGGCGACACGGGCAAGGTCCTGTCTGGCGGGCAGAGCCTCGGCCCGTTACTGAACATGCGGCTGGCCTCCCCGGAGGTGCTCATAGACATAAACCGTTTGAACGAGCTCTCCTATCTTCGGCGCAGAGACGACCATTTAGAGATCGGGGCGCTTGCCAGGCAGCGTACCATCGAGCGCTCTCCGGTCATCAAGCAAAAGTGGCCGCTGCTCTACGAGGCGGCGCCGTACATAGGGCACGCGACGCTTCGCAACCGCGGCACGATCTGCGGGAGCATCGCGCACGCCGACCCCGCGGCCGAGCTACCGGCGATCGCTACCGCCCTCGATGCGGAGCTATGTATCCGCGGCCACGAGGGTGAGCGAACCGCCCGCCCTGACGAGTTCTTCGTTTCGTTCATGACCACGAATCTCGAACCCGAAGAGCTACTCGTGGAGGTGCGGTTTCCACCGCCCCAACCGTGGACCGGCCATGCCTGGATGGAGATCGCCCGGCGGCACGGCGACTTCGCGCTCGTCGGCGTCGCCGCCGTGCTGACGCTGCGCGAGGACGGTGCATGTAGCGCAGCGCGGCTGGTGTACACGGGGGTTGCGTCGGTTCCTTTCGACGCCCAGGAGGCGGCGGACCAGCTCTTAGGAGAGCAGCCGACCGAAGAGCTGTTCGCCACCGCCGCCGAGAAAGCGGCCGGCTCGAGCGAACCGGGTTCGGATGCGCACGCTTCGGCTGCCTACCGGCGGCACCTCGTCCGCGTGCTGACACGACGGGCGCTCAGGAAAGCACTGGAGCGGGCGAAAGGGGAGGGTGATGGAGCGTAGCAGGATCGTGCAGGTGACCGTGAACGGGGTGGAGTACGAGCGTGAGGTGGAGGTGCGCAAGACCCTCGCCGACTTCCTGCGCGAGGACCTGGGTCTTCGCGGAACGCACCTCGGCTGCGAGCACGGGGTGTGCGGCGCTTGCACGATACTCTTCGACGACGCGAGCGTACGTTCTTGCATTATGTATGCGGTACAGGCGGACGGAGCCGACATCCTGACCGTGGAGGGCATGGCCCCGCCGGGAGGGCCACTGCATCCGATCCAGGAAGCCTTCAGGGACCATCACGGGTTGCAGTGCGGTTTCTGCACGCCAGGATTTCTGATGCCAGCGCTAGAGCTACTCGTGGAGAAGCGTAACCCCAGCGAGGACGAGATCCGGGAGGCCATCTCGGGGAACCTGTGCCGTTGCACCGGATACCAGGGCATCGTAGAGGCGATCCGAGCAGCGGACGAGACGTGGGAGAGACTGTAAGACTCTTCGGGGCCGAAGCCAGGGCTTGACGCCCGAGTCTCTATCTCAGAGTCCGCCGGCTCAGAAGTAGGGTAGCTCCCTCGGAGGAGATGCCGATGAAACTTGACATTTACCAGGCTTAGATCTATAGTCGATATCGACTAGACGAGATCGACTGAAAGGATGTGTGGTGGCATCTAAAAGGAAGGTGTCCAACCCGCTTGCTTTGGCGGTGATGGCACTTCTCTTCGAGCGGCCTATGCACCCCTATGAGATGGTCTCCACGATGCGCGAGCGCGGCAAGCACGAATCGGTCAGGCTCAGATACAGCTCCTTGTATTCGATCGTCGAGGCGCTTGAGCGGGAGGCTTTGATCTTGCCGCTGGAGACGCGGCGTGAGGGACGGCGTCCGGAGCGTACCGTCTACGGGCTGACCGAGGCGGGCCGCGCCGAGTTCCTCGGCTGGCTGCGCGAGCTCCTTGGCGAGCCGGTCAAGGAGTATACGCAGTTCGCGGCCGGGCTCTCCTTTATGCCGGCTCTCCCTCCTGCTGAAGCCGCCACCCTCCTCGAGGAACGAGTGCGCATGCTCGAAGAAGAGGTTGGGGGTATGCGTTCCCGCGTCGAGGCCGCCGCGGAGCAGGGTCTGCCTCGACTCTTCCTCGTTGAGGCCGAGCACGAGCTCGTGCTGCGGGAGGCCGAGCTCACGTGGGTCCGCGAACTCGTCCGCGCAATAAGGGACGGGACGCTGGGTGGGATGCTGGAATGGCGATCGTTCCACCCGGAGCTCGAGGCGATGGACGTTGAGCAGCAAGGGAAGGGGGGAGACGTGTAAGCTGGTGCAAGCAAAGACCCCCGGTTAGGTGTTGCCGCACCTTGTGCCGGGGGTCCGATCCCCAAGTAGTAAGCTCCGCAGAGCGAAACCTGCAACCCGAGGCGCACACCTTAAGGATAGCAGGTCGAGTTCCGCGGGATGAGGCCCCAGAGAATT
>JAWWQA010000337.1:0-5612 GCA_033854695.1 Rubrobacteraceae bacterium | reverse complement strand
GGAATCACGGTCGTCACCGGGCGGGGGGGGCATGTCGGTTGGAGAGATAGAGCGCGAGCTCTCCCGCCTCAGGATGAACGACGACGGTACGCTCGGAGCCCGGGCGAGCGTTCTGAACCTGATCGTGGTGACGGACGAGGAGTCGGCGCCGAGCATCACACGCGTAATCTCCGAGCTTTCGGGGCGCCATCCCTCGAGGGCTATACTCGTTATCTCCGACCCTGACGAGCAGGAGGCGAACCTGGAGGTCGTGCTCTCGGCTTTCTGCGGCGTGAGGCGTGAGGTTTCCGGCGGCAACCAGATCTGCGCCGAGCAGATCACGCTCCACGTCGAAGGCCCACCCGCCGAACACCTCGAGAGCTTCGCGGGACCCCTCCTCATCTCCGACCTCCCCGTCTTTCTCTGGTATCCGAACGGCGAGATTCCCCGGTCGCCAGAGAGTGATGCTATGGCGGCCCTGGCCGACCGCCTCATCCTCGACTCAGGCGCGGCGGATGATGGCGAAACCTTTCTGCGGGAGGTGACGAACCTCGTCGGAGAAGACCTTCCGGCGGTTGGGGACCTTCAGTGGACCGCGCTCACGCCGTGGCGCTCGCTCGTCGCGGACCTCTTCACTCCTCCAGAACGAGCCAGGGAGCTCGCCAGGATCCGGCAGGTGGAGATCCTGCACAAACCGGAAGGCGAGTGCCGGGCCTTGCTCTTTGCGGGCTGGCTGGCCTCGGCTTTGGGCTGGCGACCTGAGTCGTCGGTGCGTACAGAGACAGGCCGCGTGTTCGGCTTCGTTGGCACCTCTGGGGAGATAACCGTCACGCTCTCCCCCGACTCGCCCGACGCGCGGCTGCGCCGGGTGCGTCTGCGCTCGGAGGAGTACAGCTTTCAGGTCTCGCGCCTGCGGGAGCTCTCCGCCGTTTGTAGCACCGTCATGCGGGGTGACGAACTGTGCGCCGAGCGCACAGTCCGCATGGGCTCCTTCGACCCAGGCGTCCTGGTAGGTGAGGAGCTGCATTATCGCGATCGTGATAGGGTTTACGAGGCCGCCCTCCGGACGGTTGTGGAGATGATCGACCTTTGAGCTCCCCAAACGTCCGCGTCTTCGAAACACCCCAGGACCTGGCGGAGGCCGCTGCGGAGTCGTTCGCGGAAGAGGCTGCGAAGAGCATTCGGGAGAGGGGACGCTTTGCCGTGGCGCTCGCCGGCGGCTCAACCCCCAAAGCACTCTACGAGCTTCTCGCGACAGAATACCGCAGCCCCATCGACTGGGACAAGGTCCACGTCTTCTTCGGAGACGAGCGTACCGTACCTCCCGACCATGAGGACTCGAACTACCGCATGGCCTATGAGACGTTGCTCTCTCGCGTATCCGTAGGGAGCGTGCACCGGGTGCGAGGTGAGCTCGACCCATCTGAGGCAGCCACGCTCTACGAAGAGGAATTGAAGCGTTTCTTCGATGGTCCGCCACGCTTCGATTTGATCCTGCTCGGGATCGGTGAGGACGGGCACACCGCGAGCCTGTTTCCGGGCACCCTGGCGCTCGACCTTACCGACCGCTGGGTTGTCGAGAACCCGGTGGAGAAGCTCGGTACGGTCAGGATCACGCTGACCGTACCGGCCATAAACGCGGCGAAGCGAGTAATTTTTCTGGTCGCCGGCGCGGGCAAGGCTGAGGCGCTCAAGGAGATCCTCGAGGGAGATGCGGACCCGCATAAGTATCCCGCAAAGCTCATCCGGCCGGAGAGTGGGGCAGAGTGGATGGTTGACCGGGCAGCAGCGCAGCTACTGAGTCAACTTTCGTAAAAACTCGTTTGGGGATCTGGATTTGCCGGATGGTGTAACTTTTACGCGGGAATTGAGTCTAATCAGTAGCGGGTCGGACTTTTAGACGTGAAAGCAGCCGAAGAGCAACAAAGCGCAGCAGCTGGGCCGACCCGCTGACATCTATTTTACGGGAAAGAAGAAGCCTCGTATCGCTTCGGAAGACCTCCAAGGAAAAATACATAAATTTACATAGAGATATATACACAGGAACGCACTATAGACGGCTAGAAGAAACGCTTGAGCAGCCCGATCACACCCTGCTTCCACGGCACCCGATGTGAAACGCCGGATGCATTATCAAATTGCATCTGGTTCTCGATGTACCACCGAAAGTTCTTGAGCAGCGCGTCCTTATTAGAATATTTTGGCCTAAAGCCGAGCTGCCGCTCGGCCTTCTCAATGGAGACGAAAGAGTCCTTGGAGGCTGTCTCGTAGACCCACTTGTAGAGCGGCGAGAGCTTCAGTGTGTCGAGGAGTCTGAGACTCCAGATCGCCGGTGCAGCCGGGAAGCCAACTACCTTCTTGCCGTGCCCGGCATAGTCGAGGACGGCTTGGTAGTCCTCCTTCATCGTCGTGAACTCTGCGGCACCGATGTTGAACGTGTCGTTGACCTTCTCCTCGGGGAGCGTCAGCGTGAGGTAGATCGCCTCGCAGAGGTCCTCTACGTCCAGGAGCTGGTAGCGGTTCTTGCCGCTTCCGATCATTGGGAAGTTGTGTCCGGTGAATGCCCAGTCGTAGAGCAGCGCGAAGACCCCGAGCCGCTCAGGCCCGACGAAGGACTTCGGCCGGATTACCGGAACGACTATACCCTTCGCGCGGTACTCGAGGCAGAGCATCTCGGCCTGTATCTTGGCCTGCCCGTAAGGGCCCACGCCCTCAAGCCTGTCGGTCTCATAGAGGGGGTGGTGGTCCGGTATCCCGTACACTGCGGTGGAAGAGATGTGCACAACCCTTTCGACCCCGTGTATCAGAGCCGCTTCGAGGACGTTGCGCGTCCCCTCGACGTCAGTGGTATAGATGTCCTCCGGGGAGTAGAGCGGCAACGCGGCCGCAGTGTGAACCACGAAGTCCACATCCTCCATCGCCTGATTCAGCATCGCCTTATCGCGGATATCGCCCTTTATGGCCTCTATCCTGCTCCTCTCCGGGTAGTCGAACTCCTCGATGTCAAGAGAGGCAAGCGCATATCCCTTTGCCATGAGGTATCGGATCAGGTTGATCCCCAGAAACCCGGCTCCGCCGGTGACAAGAACCTTCTGTTGCTCCAATGAGCGGCGCCTCCTTCTACATGCTAGTCCTGGTCAGGTGCGCAGGATCACACGCACGAGCGCATATTGTAGCATGCTAGGTATACCAATTGTAAGACTTTGTTATCTAACGACCTCGCTGCCTGCCCTGTTCGATGATCTCTTCGAGCTCGCCTTGCAATGTCGCAAGGACCTCATCGGGCGTAGCTTCGCCCTTGAGGGAGCGGACGAACTGTGCGGCCATCTTGAGGGACATGTCTGAGTAGAACGGCGAGACCGGGCGGGGGCGGGTATTCCTTATAGCCTCCTGCCCTAGCTCCGCGACCCGCACGTTCTGCAGCACCTCTTCGTCCTGATAGAGTTCCTGGCGCGTGGGGAGGACGGAACCCTTTACCGCGCGGAACTTCTGCTGCTCCGGGGCGCTCATGAAGCGGATGAACTCGTAGGCGGCGTCCGCGTTCCTGGAGTTGGCGTTCATGAAAAGGTTCCAGCCGCCTAGCGAGCTGTAGCTCTGGAGTCCTTCTTCGGCCACGGGGAGGGAGGTGATGTTGATCTGCTCGGGAGTTATGTTCGACTCCCCGGGATCGGAGGCAAGCGCGTACATACGCGGCACGTTGCGCATGAAAACCGCGTGACCGCTCAGGAACAGCGTTGCGGACTCCTGCTCCTTGTACTGGCTCACACCCTCGGGTGCTATGCCATCCTCGATCATGCTCCGTTCGATCTCCAACCCCCGCCGCGCCTCAGGACTGTTTATGACGACCGTATCTTCTCCCTCAAGGACGTTCCCACCGGAGGTCCAGATGTACTCTAGAGCGTTCACGACCCCGCCCTCATAGTCCGCCCCCTGGAAGACAAACCCGTACCTGGTGTCCGAGTCCTGCTGTACCTTCCTGGCCTGCTCCTTGAGCTCGTCCCAGGTCCTGGGCGGCTCAGAAAAGCCACTCTGTTCGAGCAAATCCTCGCGGTAGTAAAGCATACCGGCGTCTGTGTACCAGGGAACGCCGTAGATCCTACCCTCGTAGGTGTTTGCCTCGATGGGCGCTGGGAGGAACTCACTGCGCTCCTCCTCGGAGAAGCGGTCGGAGAGGTCGGCGATGTAACCGTTGGCGGCGAACTGGGCCGGCCAGATCACATCTCCCCCGATCACGTCTATGTTGATCTCACCGGACTGGAACTCGGTGTTGAGCTGGCTGAAGTGCTGCCCCGAGTCTGCAGGCATCTCCCGAAGGGTTACATGGATGTTGCCCTCATTCTCCTTGTTGAACTGGTCTATAAGCGCCTGCACGCTCCCCGACGGGTCCGGAAAGAAAGAGAAGACGATCTCTGCTCCACTACCTTGACCACCGCCGCCGCCACCGCAGCCCGCGACCCCGAAGAGCGCTGCACCCGCGAGCCCGACGCCGCTTGCTCTCAAGAACTCCCAACGGCTCATCTTCTGGCTGGCGAGAACGCCCCGCCCGCCCGATGCCCGCGTCCTACCCATAACCTACCTTCCTTCGTCCGGCCGCTTTCCCCTCTAGCTCCTAATTATGCATCAGGCAAGAAGTCGGGCGCTCGTGTCTCTCGGACGTAGCTCAGAGCCCAACGCTCGCCACATCCATCTTCGACGAGTTAGACGGGGGGATCGACGAGGAGGTCGGGTTCGATCTGGACGAGATCGACCAGGAAGAGGAGCAAAGCATCTCAGCTCCGCTCCCCGCTAAGGACCTTTTCACTCTCCAAAAACTCACGAAGGCGCGTGTAGCTTTCGACGAGGAGCGGCAACTCCGCGTACTCCTTCTGCTGGTGAGCTTGAGTAGTGAGACCGGGTCCAAAGTTAGCGGCGACGACGCCGCGCCCGGCGAAGCGGGCAACGTCAGTCCAGGCCTGTTTGGGGCGCACTTCCAGGTCGTCGGAGATGAAGGTTTGTATGAGAGGGTGGTTCAGATCAACCGACCCGCTCGGGGCGAAGTCCATGATCTCGTATCGCGCCCGGCCTCCGGCTTCCTCGAGCAGTTCGTCGAAGACGCGCTTTACATCGTCGAGACCTTTGCCGGGGGCGAAGCGGTAGTTCACGTTGATCCAGAACTCGTCCGGCACGACGTTCTTGGCCCGCCCGCCCCGCGCCATGGTCGGCGTGAGGACCTCGTAGAAAGGCAGCCCATCCACTACGACCTCTTCGGCCGGCCGCTCGTGCAGGGACGCGAGGAACCGTCCGGCGGCAGATACGGCGTTCTCTCCCTGCCACGGGCGGGCAGAGTGGGCGGGCCTGCCCTCGAAGGTAACCTCGACGTGCGCCGTGCCCACGCAGCCGACTTCCAGGGCATTCGCGGTAGGTTCGAGGATAAAGGCCAGCTCCGCGTCCAGGACCCACGGGCATTCTTCGAAGACTACCTCGAGGCCGTTCTCGACATACGGGCCCTCCTCCCGCTCGTAGAACACGAAGGTCGGCTCCGCCCACGAAGCCTCCCACTCTAAGTCCTCCAGAAGCCCGAGCATCACGGCGTCGCCAGCCTTCATATCCGAAGATCCCCGACCGTAGACGCGGTTCCCCTCGACCCGGACCGG
>JAWWQA010000336.1:0-5611 GCA_033854695.1 Rubrobacteraceae bacterium | reverse complement strand
TAGCCGTCAGCAATCAGCTTTCAGCTATCAGCAAGGACGGCGGAATTGGAAGCTCGGGAGCGCAAGACCCGCTCGTAAGGCAGCTCGGACTCCGGACGGATAAGCCCGAAGCGTGCACGCTTTCCGGGTCACGTAAGGTAAAAAGCTGACCGCTGAAAGCTGACGGCTTCGAACGCTACCGACGAAGGAGGTAGCGTTCGATCACGTCGTGCGCGGCGTTGATCTCCGCGGTTAGCCTCTCGGCGCGCACCCTCTGCTCGGGGTCCACGAACCGGTCCGGGTGAAATCGCTTGACGAGCTTGCGACGCTTTCCATTGGCCTCTTCTAGAGGGCTTCCGGCATCCAACCCGAGTCTGTGGTAGGCGGCGAGCACGTGCGGCGGGTACTTCCTCGGCGTGTAGGGGGGCGCGGTAGCCCACCACGCGTTCGTCGCCTGATACCTCGAAGTGTGTTCCTCTGAAGCCTGCTCTTGTGAGGCTCTTTCTTCGGCGGCGGCGCGCCACTCCTCGGCCGCGCCCCGCCAGGCAGCCTCGACAGCGTCTTTCAGGGTCTCGCTGCGCTCGCGGCCAGCGCGGATGGTCTCTCTGAAGCGTTCATCGTTTATGTTCGAGACGAAGCCTCGGGCGAGGCGCCCCAGTCGGCGCGGGATACTCAATGTTGGTCGTGCGTGCCGTGGGAGTCGCGGTACCGAGAGAGTCTTTCAGAGGTTGCTGCATCGGTGGGTTCGTCTGCGTCAGCAAGCTGGCCGGAACGCCGCAGAACCTGGGTTTCGTCGGTGTCGAAGGGTTTGAGGACCTGCGTCTCGTCCACTGATGCGTCTTCCGCCGGGCCAGGGATCTCCTCTTCTTCCTCCGGATCGAGGAAGCCGAAGAAGACGCGCACCCGCTTTATGCCTTCGATCCTCGACGAGGCGCGTGAGATCCTCTCTTCCTCTTCGGCAACGCCGGTGTCGCGATCCTCTCGGGCTCTCTTTATCTCCTGTTCGAGGGAGCGCACGAGCTCTTCTGTCCTCTGCCGGAGCTCCTCTTGTCGGTTTCGGGCGAGATCTATCTCGGAGTTGAGCTTGGCCTCTCGCGCTCGTGTAGACCTATCGAGGTCATCTACCCTGATGCCGGCCGCCACGAGCGTGCCGCGCACGATGCGAACTGCGCTCTCGCGGGGGACTTCAGGCGGCAAGTCGTCAATGATCTCCGACGCCCGCTCGACTGTGAAGCCTTGAGGTCGCTGTTCTTCTTCCGGTTCGCTTCTCCTCCTGTGGCTCCTCTCGATCTCCTCGTCAGAGAAAATCCTGGTGTTGTCCTCGTCCGCACCTCCGCCGAGTATCCTCGAGAAAAAGCCCCTCTCACTCATCGCGCCGATATCCTTTCGGGCAGGGGTTTCGTAAGTTCGTCAGAGGGTCCGCCAGGCAGGTGGTCCACGCTCCGCTTCACCTCGTCCAGGCTCCGCCGAAAGTAGGCGAGCCGTTGCTTGAGTCCCACGAGCCCTGATTCCGGTGAGAGTGCGGTAGGGCTCGCGTCGAGAGCGAGTAACTCGCCGCGCAGGTTACCCAGCAGGCTCTCTATGCCCTCGAGCTGGGCGTTGATCATACCTATCGCCTGCGGTATCTGGTGGTGGGCATCTAGCTCCCCGCGACGCCCCTCGAGCGCCGCCTCGAACGAAGATCGCAGAGCGGACCCTTCCTCCAACCCCGCAAGTTCGCGTTCGAGTTCTCTGATACGTCCTACAATGGCCCGCCGGTCCACACTCTCCAGATGCCGTCTCAAGGCTGAGCGCCGTCGCGCCAACTGGGCCGACACCTCGAGCTCGTCAACGACGGTATAGAGGTCCTCCAGGAGGAAAGGTCCGTATTCCTCAGGTAAGAGCTCCCAGCTCTCCAGAAGCCCCTCCTGGAGCCCCACGAGCCGCTTCATTTGCGGGGCGGCGATACCGTCCACCCGCGCCACCCGTCCAAGCTCTACGGCGTTCGCCCGCGCCCGGCGCCACAGCTCCTTGCGGGCGTTCCTTCGGCGGTCCAGAAGCCGCCGCCCCGCGATTACAGCACCGATTCCCAACAGCCCCGCAAGAGGATAAACGCCGTCTGCAGCCGCCACCACCCCGAGCCCGGCCATAGAGCCGAAGGGCACGAAACGCAGAAGGCTGCCGTAGACGCTGCGCGACCTCCTGCTCCTCCGGGCGAGCGACCGGCTCACGCGCTGCCTTCGCCGCGATCGGCCCTGCGCTCGTCGAGCCGTTCCACGGACAGTTCTTCCGTATCGCTATCAGGGTCCTCGCCGGCTTCCAGGGAGGCAGGGGGTCTGAGGCCCATTTGGATCTCCATCATCTCCAGTTCCCGTTCGGCGTCCAGACGCTTGATATCCACCCCGACCGCGGCGATCTGGCGCTCCGTCTCGCTCGCGCCAAGCTCGCCAACGGCCTGGGCCTCGTAGGTAGCCTGCCTTATTGCCAGCCTCGCCTTCTCGAGATCACGCGAGGAATCTGTTAGAGAGATGCTCGCACGCGCCTCGTTCGCCGCGCGCAGGGCCCTCGAGCGCTGGTGCTCCTCCATGAGGGCCGCACGCTCGCGCACAAGGTCGTTATAGCGCCGCTCCTGCTCCCGGAACGACTGCTCCATCTCCTTCGAGTTGCGACGGGCCTCGTCGAGGCGACCTTCGATCTCTTGCAAGCTCGCCTCTGCTTCCTGCTTCTGCTGGACGACCTGGATGGCGGCCTCTCGCTGCCCCCGCCCTGCAAGCTCCCGCGCCTGGCGCTCTCTGGCGACGATAATCTTCTGCTTCTCGGCAGTGTCGCTCGTGAGCATCTTCTCGTAGGCCATCGTCCGCGCTGCCGCCACCTGGAGCTTCTTCAGATTATCCAGCTCGTCTTGAACGGCATTCTCGATTAGGATCTCCGGATTACGGAGTTCGATGCCGGTGAGAAACCGGCCGAAGAACCCCCGGATCGTCCTCGTAAACCTTCCCATATCTAGCTACTACCCCCAAAGGGTCAAATGCTCTATCGTTTCGCCGGAGATTATAACATCGGGCAGAACCAGCCCGGTTTACACCCGGTCTTCAGCATATCTTACGTCGAACCTGGGTGATGGGTTTCGGAAGCGCTACTAGCGGGCTGCCCGGTAAGAGGAACCGGATCCGGAGATATCCCGACCGGCGAGGACGATCGCGCTGGGACTTTCGATCTCGAAGGCAGCCTCCAAAGCCCTTCCCGCGGCGACCAGAAGGTCGTTTGCCGAGCGGGCGTCGCGCGGGTAGATCGCCGCCCCCGCCCGTGTTTCCTCCGCTCCTAGAGAGCTCGCCGCCGCGAGCGCTCGCCGGGCCGCACTCTCAATCGTCTGGTCGTCCACACCGCTCAAGACCACCCCGAAGACCGCGCCCTCGCCGAGCAGAACAGGTTCACCTATTCTGGCCTGTACCCGCTCCAGCAGGAGATCCAGGTCCTCGACCTGGCGGCCCGGGTCCACGAGGATGACTCCAACCGGCACCCCCCGCCGCGTCTCGAGCTCGTCCGAGACCCTCTCCAGGAGCACGGAACCGTCCTCGTCCAGAGCGTAACCCTCCTCGCCGCCTACAACCACGCCTCTGCTCATCGCGAGCGCGAAGACGCCCGTGAGCATGAACACCGCGAGCCTGAAGAAGACCAGCGCCGGTCCGCGCGCGCCTTCGACACCTGCCAGGCTATCCGGGAGCATCGCCAGAGCGTAGCTCAGCAACACCGCGGCTTGCGCCAGGAGGCCCACCCGCCACGACCCGTGCAGCGACGAGGCGAGGATCAGGGGGAAAAAGAGCGCGTACAGCTCGCTCGAGGTCCCACCAGTAAAGAACGCTGCTGTCGCCAGAAAGATCGCGTAAAGAGCGTAGGAGGCCACGCAGAATCCCTCGCTGAATTGGCGTACGGGGAGCAAGAGCAGGGCAACTGCCGCGGTAAGGATCACCGAGACGGTGAGGTAGAGCGGCACATATGAGACTGCCGGTTTGTACGATTGGCCATGCACGAGCAAGAGCGCCACAACTACAAGCCCTAGGTAGAGGAGCGAGAGCCCCTTCAATATCTGGGTATTTTTTCCCCGGCTGGTTCCATCGTTCATGTCCGGCTATCATACGCATATAGAAGGGTTCCCGCCACCCGGAGGTTCTGTTCCATGGAAGACCAAAATCCGTATACACCAATGAAGGGCTACAAGCTGGAAGATGCCTCTGGCATCGAAGTAGGCAAGATCGAGTATACCGTCTACGACGCGCCGAGCGACGTCCTGAAGTACATCGTCGTGAATGGACACCCAATCCCCGCCGACAGGATCGAGGTGGACGCCGAAGAGGAACGCGTCCGGGTGCCGTACTATAGGGAGGCCATAGAGTCCGCGCCAACCCTGGAGGATCCCTCCGGCGAGTTCGACCGGACGCTGCGTGCGCACTACGAGGAGCGCGGCTAGAGCAGGCTCGCCCGAGCATGCGACGCGTAGATCTGGAATCTGTTGCCTAGAGCCCTTGAAGATTGTCTCCGTGCATCCACCGCCTTCACAATACTCCGTACACCTTCTCGCTACTTCGTCCAAATATCTACAATAAAGGTTGCGTTCCAGCCTACAATAAAGGTTGCGTTCCAGCAGCGGGACGGGCAGACTGATCTCCTAACCTTTTGAGGAGGAAGATTTTGAACACTTCGCGGTATCACCGGAATAAGGATCCCTACGCTGAGAGCTTTCGCGAGCGGCACGCTTTGGGCATAGGTCGGATCAAGCGGTGGACAAGGCGTCTTCTTGTACTCGCCGCTCTCTACGGACTGTACCTGCTAGGAGTATGGTGGTTAGTACCGTGGGGGCAGCTCATCAACACAGCTCAGGGACCGGTCATGCTTCCGGAGTTCTCTGTGACGCAGGCCAATAACTTACTCCCCGGGCTTCTAGTGCAACTCTTCGGCCTCGGGTTCACACTGTTCTTCGCGATGGCGTTCTTGATCGTGCAGTTCGCCGCGCTCTTCTGGTTCCTCGGGCGCGGGCGAACCTACATCATGTACCCCGGCGAGTACGATACCAGCTTCGACGACGTGCGGGGCCAGAAAGCGGCGGTCGAGGCAACGCGTGAGGTCGTGAGGCTCTTCCAGGGCTTCAAGAAGTTCCGCAAGATGGGTGGCTACCCACCCCAGGGCATCCTGCTCGAAGGCCCACCAGGGACCGGGAAGACGCTTCTGTCCAAGGCCATAGCAGGCGAGGTGAACGTTCCGTTTATCTACGCCTCGGCCTCCAGCTTCAGCAGCATGTTCATGGGGATCGGAAACCTCAAGGTCCAACGGCTGTTCTCCAAGGCCCGCAAATTCTCCGATCGTTTCGGCGGAGCGGTCATCTTCATGGACGAGCTCGACGCCATCGGCTCCCGCGGAGGCGTCACCCAGATGATGGAACCCTACCCCTTCCACGAACCCTTCCGGCACGGCCTGGAGGACAAGCTGATGGAAGAACCGACGGAGACCGTAAGGCGAGGTGGCCTTCACGGCGTCGTGGACCGGGTGTTCGGTGGCATGGGAGGGATGAACGGGGGCATGGGTGGGATGCTGGTCAACGAGCTTCTAGTGCAGATGGACGGGCTCGTCCAGCCCAAAGGTTTAAGGCGTTTCTTTC
>JAWWQA010000335.1:0-3953 GCA_033854695.1 Rubrobacteraceae bacterium | reverse complement strand
CCTCTGTCGATATGTTCCCCGTGGCC
Organism: Rubrobacteraceae bacterium; assembly: GCA_033854695.1. Classification (GTDB taxonomy): domain Bacteria; phylum Actinomycetota; class Rubrobacteria; order Rubrobacterales; family Rubrobacteraceae; genus Rubrobacter_F. The sequence goes on along the minus strand of JAWWQA010000335.1, from coordinate 3,927 downwards.
CCCGCCGCGTAGGGGCTCCCTCCGAGGCCGCCCACGCTGGTGTCGATGCGGTCCACCCCGGCTTCGAGGGCGGCCAGGACGTTGGCGAGCCCCATCCCACGGGTGTTGTGGAAGTGCAGGCGCAGGGGGACCTCCGGGAAACGCTCCTGGTAAGCCTGGGAGAGTTCGCGCACCTGGGTGGGATAAGCCATCCCGGTGGTATCCCCGTACGCGATCTCTTCGGCGCCAAGCTCGATCAAGCGTCCGGAGAGCTCCAGCACCCTCTCCTGGGCCACCGTCCCCTCGTACGGACAGCCGAAAGCTACCGAAAGGACCGCGACGAATGGTATACCGGCCCCCCGCACTATCTCCGCTATCCGGGCGGATTGCTGGAGGGAATCCTCCACGCTCATCTTCACGTTGTTCTGGTTATAGCTCTCGGTGGCCGCGAGGAAGACCTGGATCTCATCGGCTCCGGCCTCGACGGCCCGGTGGGCGCCCTTCTCATTCGGGACGATGGCCGAATAGACGACCTCCGGTCGTCTATTCAGGTTCGCGAATACCTCGGCCGCGTCGGCTAAGGGCGGAATGGCTTTAGGGTTCACGAAAGAGCTTGTCTCGATCTCGCGTAGGCCCGCTTTGGCCAGGCAGTCTATGAGGCGTAGTTTGTCTTCGGTCGGGAGGACGGCGGACTCGGCTTGCAGACCGTCACGTGGGCCCACCTCTTTAACCCGGACCCTGGTGGGAAGATCGTTGTTCATGCGCTGCCATCTCCTCCTTCGCTTCCTCCACACCCTCTACCTGCTCGAGGTCAAGATCCATCCTCGTCCAGCTTTTCGAGCTCGCGACGCATGATCTTGCCGGTACTGGTCTGCGGCAAGTTGGACACGAACTGTACAGCGCGAGGAACCTTGTACGCGGCCAGGTGTTCCCGGCAGTATTCTATGATCGTCTCCTCATTCTCCTGCGCGTCCTCCTTGGGCACCACGTACGCCTTGGCCAGCTCACCCTTGGCTTCGTCAGGCTGGCTCCCGACCGCCACCATCGCTACCGCCGGGTGTCCGGCAATGACCCGCTCCAGCTCGGCCGGATATACGTTGTAACCTCCGGTGATGATCATGTCCTTCTTGCGGTCGACTATGTAGATGTAGCCCTCGCCGTCCATCCGCGCGATGTCGCCGCTGTGCAACCAGCCGTCGGGCTCGAGGGTCTCTTTGGTGGCCTTCTCGTTGCCATAGTAGCCCTGCATCACGATCGGGCCACGCAACATCAGTTCGCCGTCTTCGTCCGGACCGAGGGTCTTGCTCGGATCCTCCCGATCGGCGATGCGGCACTCCACGAAGGGCAGAGGTATGCCGATCGAGCCGTGCCGGTTGGGCCCGTAGAGCGGATGCGTGGTGCCCAGCCCGCCGATCTCGGTCATACCCCACAACTCTATCAGCGGGACACCGAAGCGCTCCTCGACCTCCCGGCTTGTGGGGACCGGCATGATTTGACCACCTACCGTGCAGCGAGTCAGTGAGGAGAGGTCATGGTCATCCAGGTCCGGATGATTGAGCAGATACTGATACATGGTCGGGACGCCCTCAAACATGGTCGCGCGGTGACGCTGAATAGACTCAAGCGCCTCGGCCGGATCGAACCGCTCCAGTAGAACCAGGGTATATCCGTACAAAAAGGCGCCGTTCATGACCACGTTGCCGTAGACGTGGGCACAGGGCAGCCCGGTCACCACCGTGTCAGCAGCGGTGCGTACGTGCATGTTGGCGGTCATAGCCGAGTTGAAGAGTACGGCGCGGTGGGCCAGCATCGCGCCCTTCGGGTGGCCGGTTGTCCCGGAGGTGTAGCCAATCGTAGAAGTTTCGTCCGTCCCGGTGTCCACGTTTTCGAACTCGCCGCTGCTCTGCTCCAAGAGCTCATTAAAGGACCGCGCACCCGCCGACACGTCGTCGCCGAAGAGGACGACCTCCTGGAGCGACGAGTCGCCTTTTATTTCGAGGAGCGCCTGCCCATTACCCTGCGAGGCTAGTATGACCTTCGCACCGCAATCGTTGACGACGAATAGGACCTCTTTCGGGGTGAGCATGACGTTGATCGGGTTGATCACCGCGCCAAGCCTGGCGATTGCGTAGTAGCCGACGATCCACTCCCAGCAGTTCTGTGAGTAGAGCGAGGCCCTATCGCCCGGCTCCACACCCAAGCTGCGCAGACCGTTGGCCAGCCGGCCCGACAGGTCATTCAATTCCTCGAAGCTGAACTCTCTACCACCGCTGACCAGCGCCGTCTTAGTACCATACCGCTCCGCCGCGGCCGGCAGCACCTGACCCAGATTCTCCAACATGGTGCACCTCTAAAAGCTTGCTTCTGACATTACTTATGTAGCCTACCAGTTAAGCGTGCCACGCGCGGGCGACCTCTTCTACCTTGACGCTGGCGGGCAGGTAGTTCATTGCGCCACCACCTTCTCCTTTGCCTCCTCGGTAGTCTCTTCCTGCAGGAGGCTACGGGCGATGATCTGGCGGTTGATCTCGCTCGTTCCCTCACCTATCTCGTTAATCTTGACCTGCCGCCAATACCTCGCGACCGCGCTCGTCTCCATGAACCCTTCGCCGCCGTAGATCTGGACCGCCTGGTCGGCGGCCCTTTTGGCCGTCTCCGAGGCGAAGACCTTCGCCATGCTCGCCTCGCGGGAGAACGAACGGTCGTTATCCTTGAGCCACGCAGCCTTGAGCACCATGTTACGCGCCAACTCTATTTCCATCGCCATGTCGGCGAGCTTGAACTGGATCGCCTGAAACTCCGAGATCGCCTTCCCGAACTGGCGGCGCTCTTTGGCGCGCCCAAGCGCCTCGTCGAAACACGCCTGCGCCAGCCCGACCGAGAGCGCTGCCACAGCAACCCGCCCGCCGTCGAGCGTCTGCAAGAACTGCACGAAACCGCGCCCGCGCTCGCCCAGGGTGTTCTCCTCCGGCACGCGGCAGTCCTGGAAGTGTAGCGGGCGCTGATCCGAGGCGCGCCAGCCGGTCTTCTCGTAGCCCGGCCCGCGAGTATAGCCGGGGGTGTCTTGGGGGATAATGATCGCGGTCAGCTCCGGCTTGCCGTTATCTCGCGTCCCGGTCCGAGCAATCACCGTCACCCCACCGGTTATGTCCGTCCCACCGTTGGTGATCCACTTCTTGGAGCCGTTTATTACCCACTGCCCGTCCACGAGCTCGGCGGTGGTCTGGGTGCCGCCAGCGTCGGTGCCGGCAGTCTCCTCGGTGAGCCCGAAGGCCCAGAGTTTCTTGCCGCCCTGAATCACCTCGCCGAGGAAGTGCTCCTTCTGCTCTTTGGTCCCGAAGGCGACGAGTGGGGAGCAGCCCAGAGAGATGTGCGCCTCCATCGTGATGCCGACAGAGGTGTCCGCGCGGCAGATCTCCTCCAGAGCCAGGTTGTAAGCTACGAAGCTACCGCCGGATCCGCCATACTCTTCAGGTATCGTCATCCCTAACAGGCCGAGCTCGACCATCCGGGCGGCGATGTCGTAGGGGAACTTCTGCTCCTTATCCAGCTGCGCGGCTCGGGGTCGGATCTCGCCCTGCGCAAAGTCGCGAGCGAGATTCCGCCACCGCCGCTGCTCGTCGGTAAGATCAAAGTTCATCGCTTTTAGCCTCCTCACTCAAAGTTTGTGTAGCTCCACCCAAGATTTTATGGAGCTCCGCCTATTGGCGCGCTTCTCTCTTTGACCTGACCGCGTTTTCTGTGCCAACCGCTATGAGAATGCGCTTACCGATTCTAGCTCCTTCCTAAGGTCTTCGTCTGCGCTAGTAGCCGGCTCGCACGATGCCGCAAACTCCGCCGGTGTTAGGTAGTCATGACCTGACCCCGTTTTCTGTGCCAGCCACTATGAGAGTGAGGTGTGCCCCTAAATTCGAACCACCCATAGCGCCAAACAGTCTTCGGCTTCAG
>JAWWQA010000334.1:0-5758 GCA_033854695.1 Rubrobacteraceae bacterium | reverse complement strand
TTACCAGCCGCTCGCCCAAGACGTCCAACAACCAATACGCCGCCGCGTGCAAAAACAGTCGGAATTGGTTGGCCCAGAACTTGCAACAGCTCAACCTATCTGCCGAAAGCGCGTTTTTGTAATCCTTGATCCGATTTTCGGTTTCTCCCCGCTCGGCGTAGCTCTCGTAGAGCGCTAGCGGTGCCTCTGATCGGTTAGTCACTACGAAGCGAGTGTTCGTGCCCTTCTCCAAAACCTCCGCCTTGTAGACTACCCTTCGCTTCTTGGCCCAGCTCCCGGCCTGGTAGCTTGTCTCGGAGAGGAGCCTCACCTTCGGATCCGCCCCGCGTCTTGTGCGCAGCATCGAGGCCGTTTTGACCAAGGACACCAGCGAGGAGGCAAGGGCTTCAAGGCGCGTGTTGGGCACCAGTCCTATGGTGTAGTAGATGCCTTCGGCCTCACAGTACTCGTAGACAGCTGGCAGAGCAAAGCCAGCGTCTGCCCGGATTGCGACTTTCGCTTCGGGCCATTCTTCTCTGAGCCTACCTAGGAGGCGTTTTAGTACCGAAAGCGCTCCGGTCCCGGCGTGAGCATTGCCTGGACGCAACACAGCGGTGACGATCTGCCCTGTATCACCGTCGAAGACCAACAAGGGATGATACTGGTGCTGGCCGAAGTAGCCGTGGTAGGCGACCCCCTCCTGCTCGCCGTGAGCCGGATCGTCGGTGGAGTCGAAATCCAAGAGCACTCGCTCGGGAGCACCCTCTTCGCCCCGCCGTCTCACATAAAGCGCTAAGAGCGCCTGGGCCATCTGATAGCAGGCGCGAGAGTCGGGGGCATTCTCAAGTCTAGAAAGCGTCGGCTGACTGGCAAGGTCCCCTCCTGTCTCGGGCAGCCGGCCGCAAGCGAGCTTCAATAATGGATCAGAGCGTAAGAAGTCGGCGTCGTTCTGGTCCTCATAGCCGCAGGCTATCTGCAGCACGCGCTGACGCACCAGCTGCTCCAGAGAGTGTGTAACCGAGCCGCGACGCCACTCGGGCAGGTGTGCAGCCAACTCCTCGCACAAGCCCAACTCCGAGTCGATCTTCTGGGCCAGCCAGGGCAGGCCACCGTCAGAGGTGATCCTGCCACCGTCGAAGGCAGCCTCAAGGGCAAGGGCGGTTGTGGTGTCGAAACGGGTTAAGGATGTGGCATCATTGGTCATTGGGGAGCCTCCTTGTTGTGGACGAGTCGTCGAACAACCCGACCATAGCCCAGCAGGCTCCCCTAATTCAACTCATCGCCTCGTGAATAATCCGGGCTAGGAGAGGTTTACAGCCGGAACACCTGTATCAGAGGAGTCGTGGGTCCTCTCGGAGGGTGAAGTACGCGCGAATAGAAGCGCCAATGGAAGACAAGAGGTGCGCTCACCCTACTCCAACACGGGCGCAATTGAGTAGTAGTACGAGGACCAGTCCGAGGAAAGCCGTGACGATCACGGCGAAGTAATCGGTAGCGCACATTAAGTGACACGTCAGATGCCCATCGTGGGCGCCTACTCGTGTCGTATGCGTGAATACTGAGTGCTCATGGGCTTGCTTAGCCGAGGGAAGAGAGGAGCAAAGGTGCGAAGCCCCAAAGACCCCGTGGCACAAAGGCTATCCTTGTGTTCCCTCTAGACCTTGAGGAACCGCTCGACCGCATTGGTGAGTTCCTCTATCTTCTCGTCGGCGCCTTCGCCCTTCTCGATGGACTTCCGGACACAGTGCTCGACGTGATCTTTGAGCAGGATAGTGCCGACCTTCTCCAGAGCCGAGACGACGCTACCGATCTGGGTAAGGATGTCTACACAGTAAGCCTCCTCGTCTACCATCCGCTGGACACCTCGTACCTGGCCCTCTATGCGCCTAAGGCGGTTCTGTATCTTCTCTTTGTCTTTAGCCTTGATGTAGCCGTGGACGGTCTCTGGTGTCGTCTGCTCGTTTTTCTGCGTTGATTTCATCGCTTCCTTTTCTCTCAAACCACTTTCACCCGGCGCAGCCGCAGGGCGTTGGAAAGCACCGTGACCGAAGAGAGGGCCATCGCCGTCGCAGCGAGCACCGGGTTCAAGAACCCATACTCGCCGAATACTGGCCTAAGGATCTCCGGGACGGTTCCACCCGCGAAGAACGGGTAGAGGACGCCTGCGGCCACCGGGATCAGGAGAACGTTGTAAGCGAAGGCCCAGAAGAGGTTCTGCTTGATGTTCCTCACTGTAGCCTTCGAGAGCTTTATGGCTCGCGCCACCCCACGCACGTCTCCCGACATGAGGGTAAGGTCCGCAGCCTCCATTGCGACATCGGCTCCGGTCCCGATGGCGATGTCGACGTCGGCTTGCGCCAGGGCCGGGGCATCGTTGATGCCGTCGCCGACCATGCCGACCACCTTGCCCTCCTCCTGCAGCCGCTTTACCTCGGCGGCCTTGTCGCCCGGAAGGACCTCCGCGAGCACCCGATCTATGCTGAGCTGGTGTGCTATGGCCTCGGCGGTTCTGCGGTTGTCACCCGTGATAATAACAACCTCGAGTCCCAAGGAGCGCAGTAGCTCGACCGCCTCCTTGGACTCCTCTCTTATGGTATCGGCAACCGCGACGACGCCAGCCGGCTCGCCGTCGACCGCAACGAACATGGGAGTCTTCCCAGCGGCGGCCAGCTCCTCGCCCCGCGGTACGAGCCCGTCCTTGCTAACTCCGGACTCCGAGAGGAGCCTCCTCGTGCCAACGAGGAGCTCGTGGCCTTCCACTCGGGCTTTGATGCCGCCTCCGGTCAAGGCCTCGAACATATCCGCTTCCACGAGGCCGAGGCCACGCCGCCTCGCGCCCTCTACGAGGGCTTCCCCCAAGGGATGCTCGCTACCACGTTCGGCGGAGGCTACGAGCCTGAGCAGCTCGTCTTCGAGGAAGCTATCGGAGACCACAACGTTGGTTAGCTCGGGCTTGCCCTTCGTAAGGGTGCCCGTCTTGTCCAGCACTACGGTATCGAGCTTATGGGCGCCCTCCAGGGCTTCGCCGCCCTTTATGAGAATCCCGGACTCCGCCCCCTTGCCGGTGCCGACCCTGATCGAGGTCGGGGTCGCCAGGCCCATCGCGCACGGGCAGGCGATGATGAGCACCGCCACGAAGTTCAGGAGCGCGTGGGTGAACGCTGGCTCGGGGCCGAAGATCCATCAGACAAACAGGGTAAGGGTAGCCAGCACCATAACGACGGGGACGAAGACACCACTTATCCTGTCGGTCAGGCGCTGTATGGGAGCCTTCGAGCCCTGGGCCTCCTCGACCATCCTTATGATCTGGGAGAGGGCCGTGTCCTTGCCGACCTTGGTCGCCCTAAAGCGAAACGACCCGGAGGCGTTAACGGTGGCGCCGATAACCTCGTCACCTGGTCGCTTGGTCGCGGGGATGGACTCGCCGGTGATCATCGACTCGTCCACAGCCGACTCGCCGAAGATCACCCGCCCGTCTACCGGGACCTTCTCCCCCGGCCGCACCACGACCACGTCCCCTACGCTTACGTCCTCAACAGGGATATCCACCTCATCGTCGCCGCGGACGACGCGTGCCGTCTTGGCTTGCAGCCCGGCGAGCTTCTTTATGGCCTCGCGGGTGCGCCCCTTCGCCCGCGCCTCGAGGAGACGCCCGAGCAGGATGAGCGTTATGATGAGCGCCGAGGTGTCGAAGTACACGTCTGCCCGGCCCGCGAAGAGCTGCGGCGCGACCGTCGCCACCGCGCTGTATAGGTAAGCGGTGCTCGTCCCGACGGCCACGAGCGTGTTCATGTTCGCTTGTCCGTGCTTGAGAGCGCCCACGCCCCCTCGTAGAACCGCCACCCCGCCCAGAACTGAACAGGCGTGGCGAGCGCGAGGAGCCCTACTTTGAGCCACATCATTGGTACGGGCAGCATAAACCCGAACATGTGCGGTAGGCTGCCGATGAGGATTAGCGCCGTGAGCACCGCCGCCACGAGGAAGTTGCCGCGCAGCTTGTCGTACTCGCGCCGGTGGGTGCCTTCGGCCGCGTCCGCACCTTCCTGTCGAGCCACGCCGTAGCCCGCCCCCTCGATGGCCCGCGCAAAATCCTTATCCTCCGCCTCGCTCGCCAGGTACTTGACCGTTGCCCTCTCCGTAGCGAGGTTGACGTTCACGTCTATGACGCCGGGAACCCTCCCCAGAGCCTTCTCGACCCTCCCGACGCAACTCGCGCAGCTCATCCCCGAGACATCGAAGGTCGTCTCCTGCACGTCCGCGTCGTACCCCGCGTCCTCGACGGCCTCGAGGAGCTCCTCGAGGCTTACGGCCTCCGGGTCGTAGGCTACGGTTGCCTTCTCGGCGGCAAAGTTTACATTCGCTTCCGAAACCCCAGCGGTCTTCGAGAGGCCCTTCTCAACCCGGTTCGCGCAGCTGGCGCACGACATACCCGTGATCGGTATGGTGATTAACGCCTACCGATTCTTTTCATCCACCTTAGATCCTCCTCTATGTGATGCTCTCGCACTATACTATACCCTCCTACCCTAATCAACTTCCTTCACCGCATTTGTTAGAGGAAGAAGAATTTTAGTTAGATGCCATATGTGGAGGTTCTCAAGGAATCTTGCCCCGACTTGTTGAGCTACGCTTATAAAGGGAGGCAGGTAGTCTTCCCTTGTCCTTTGTGTTTAGTTAAGATATGTAAAGAAATAGCGAAAAAAGAGGGGGGACCTCATGAAGCCTAGAGGGCTATTGTTTGTTGTGCTTGCTATCCTGGTCGTGACCGCGTTATCTGCGGCTGTTGCGACCGCGCAGAGTGGGCCACAAGGAACACAGTCGGGAAGTCTAGCGATGCCCATAGACGTTGCCGGTTCCTCGCCAACAAAAATCGACGCTAACTACGATACGGGAAACAAAATCACTACATACATGCCGGGACAGACCAACACGAATAGCTCACAGCAGACGGCAGACCCACAGCGCAAACAACCGCGCGAGAGGCCCGCGCGTAACAATAAAGACAACGCCACGCCGACGGAAGCGGCTCCTAGCGCCGGCAACTCTACTAATCCTGGTAGCGGCGGCGGCGGTGGCAGCGGCGGTGGCAGCGGCGGTGGCAGCGGCGGTAGCAGTGGCCCTATCATCTCTTCTGGTAGTCCCCTCAAAGAGCTACCGAAAACCGGCGGACCAGGAATGTAGGCACATAAGAGCCCTCGCCGGGCGAGGAGCGACCTAGCACAAGCCGCGAGGAGAATAAAGGCTAGTGCTTCACGGTGAGAACAACCCATCGGGGGGACCTTGAGTGGCCGGCATTTGTACGGCCACTCAAACGGCTTGATGAAGAATACGGTGTCAGCGCCGAAGAGGCCAACGCAAACTATAACCCCCACACCCAACAGTACGACGTGGCGATGCTGACGCTGAGTAGACTGTTGGGCCTCACGCCGATGTGAGGGGTGAACTCGAGCGAGATATACTTGTGGATCCCTGGTGTCGTGGCTCGGATCATCGGCTGGGGCACTATCAGCTATAACGGTCGTGCCTCAAACTGGCTGCTTGAGGCCAACGCGCCTTATCCGCTCAGACCTGGAGTGCGCCGCTGCTTACGGGTCCAGTCCCGCATCGGCACCCAACCCCCCCCCCGCCTGTCGTCACCCCAGGCAAGCACAAGAAGCAGCATAAGAAACACCGTGGTGGCGGGAATAAGCCAAAGCTCAAGCCAGGGTTGAGAGCAACACTTTTAGGGCCAATCCGCTTCGTCGTGCTTGCTGTACTACTTTCTTAAGTGTGGGGGGCC
>JAWWQA010000333.1:0-12333 GCA_033854695.1 Rubrobacteraceae bacterium | reverse complement strand
CGCGGGTTGATGGTGTGCAGCACCGCTCCCGAGGAGGGAACGCCGAAGTACGCTTCCAGGTGCTGGTAGGTGTTCCAGCACAGCGTCCCGATACGGTCGCCGTCTTCCAGACTCAGATCCTTCAGAGCGACAGCGAGCTTCTTGGATCGGGAGACAAAGTCGGCGTAGGTGTAGCGGTGGAAAGACTTGTCGGGCCTACGGGTGATGATCTCCTTATTCCCGTACAGCATCTCCGCACGCTGGAGTATGGTGGGCAGCGTGAGCTGGTAGTCCGAGGTCAGTCCTTGAAGCATTACTCCTCCTTGTTCTTCGTTTGCATAGTCGAGTGCACCGTCTCCCTAATACTAACCTGCGCCCAGGCTCCTCTCACGGTCCAGGAGCACCGCTGGCTGGTCGCCCACGGAGCCCTCCGTCATCGCGCAACCCCCGATGCTCGACCGGCTATATCAGGCAAAGACGTCTTCGCCTCTTCGCATACGAGAAATCCCTTTCCCTAAGGCGTTATAAGCGTTGATGTTAGCAGGCAGAATGAACGGTGGTCAAGACGGGAGCTTCGTTGGAAAAGGCCGGTTACAAGGTGGTTGCGGTGATGTCTATAATGGGCCTACCGAAATGGTCGTAGGCTTGGCACCGTCCGTGCTCTTCTTCCAGCGCTGAACCCCGGCGGCAATGGCCAGTGCGACTAGTGCCACCCCCGTGGCTAGAGAGATCGCCATTCCCGTCCGCAGCGTCCACGACTCGTACCGTAGCTCGACCCAGTGCCCTCCAGCGGGGATTATAGGTCAGCACCAGGACCAGTCCGTAGCCGGCGTAGGAGATCAGCAAACCGAGGACGGTCGAGACCGATGCCCATCCTGGCGGTAACCCCAGGTTGTTGGCGCTGAGCACCGACCAGGGCCAGCGCAGTCCCGAGAACAGCCCCAAAGATACCAGCCAGATCAGCGCGACGGCCACCACCACGAACAACCCTCCGCGTCGACTGATGTCGGAGCGCCGTCTCATTCCCTCGCTATCCCGCCCGCGCTCGGCGATAAGCGCGTACGACAGCCCGATCAGACTCCCCACGATCACCTGCCCCTCGAAAGTGGCCAGGAGCGCGAGCATTTTGGAGCCGGCCGGGCCGCCGAACTCGCCGAGCAGCGAGAGAAAACTGTAGACGCTATAACGTACGGGAGGAACCGGTCGCCGCCCATCTCGGCTGGCAGCGAGATGCCCAGTGTGAGGCGCAACAGCGCCATGACCACGGTCATAAAAAGCGCGGCGACCAGGCCCGCCAGAAGACCTACGCCGAGCACCCTGGCCCAGCGTCCGACGAAGCTCCTTATTCCGGTTCCTCCGCGGTCGCCGCGGGTCCGGTAGCCGGGCTCGCGGCGGTCGAACGGGTTCCGTTTGGATCGAACGTGGTGTGTCTCCTATCTTCGTTTAGACCGAGCTTCTCCAGGGTGGCGCGGGTCGCCGCCAGGTCGGCTCGCGTTGCCGCAAGCGGTCGTAGATGCTCGAGGTCTTCGACTTCGTCGACGTCGAAGGTAGGCTCGACCCACCCGACCGACAGCCCGGCGTGTTCGGCCCGAGTGCTGATGCCGTCGAGCTCTGTACCGGTGCTCATCGCAACGCCACGGAGGACATCGTGAAAGCCACGCATCCCGATCAGGTAGTAGCCGCCGTCGTGGGTAGGTCCGAAGACGAGATCGTGTCGATCAAGCTCGCGAAAGGCGAGTGCTACGACCTCGACGGTGAGATGAGGAGAGTCGGAGGCGATCAAGACAACCCGCTCCTCGCCGCGGGTTGCGGCCTCGCGGAAGAGCTCCTGCTGGCGCTCGGTCCAGTCTCCTTCTTTTTGGAACAAAACCCGCGCCCTGCACCCGTCCCATCCGACTAACGGTGAGATGTCGGCCCAGGCGTCGGATGGCGTAACGTACCAGCTGCACTCGAACGGTGCATCCGCAAAGCGCGCAGCCAGATCTCGCAAGAACGCCCGGTAAAGCGCGATGGCGAACTCGTGGCCGATAGAGCGCCCGAGTCGCGTCTTGGCCAGTCCAACCCGAGGCGCCTTGGCCGCGACGTAAAGCGCGGCGGCTATCAGCACGTCTCTTTCCATTTCCTCCATCATGGTTCAATCTACTTAGTAGATCTTCGCGACCCTTACCGATTCCTTACGAAAAGCTCAACAATCCAGATCACAATCTCCCACGCCGCCAAATTTGGAGGGTTCATCGGCCCTATGACGGTTTGAGGATTTGCAACTCCCCGCTTAGGCTGCCGGTTATGAACACACGCCCACTGTCCGGATCGACGGCCACGGAGTTGGGCTGGCGTACCGTCGGGTAGCGGGCAAGCTCGCGTAGCGTGTCCCCTTCCAAAGCGAGCTGGACCACCTGGTTCTCGGCGGTGAGCGTGACCCATAGCTGGCCGCGTTCGGGATCCACGTCTATCCCGTATGGCGTGCCGGGGAGCGATATATTGCCGACCTGCTCCGGTTCGGGGTTGGCTTCGTAAACGAGGATGGCGTCGCCGCGCGTGTCGACTACGTAGAAGCGGTCTTCGGGGCCAACCTTTACGTGGGTCGGGCCCTTGCCGGCGCCTGCGATGACTTGCGCCTTTAGGCTGCTCGCGTCGTAGATCTCCAGGTCCAGCCCCCGGACTCCTACCACGCCCACCAGCCCGTCGCTCGTAACTGCCACACCGCCCGGTGTGAGCGGGGCTTCTATTCTGTCTATCTCGCTGTCGTTCTCGATAACCGAGATGGTGCTCGCGGCCTCGTTGACCACAAAGATCCGGCCGTTCGGGGCAGCAGCGGCGTTATGCGGAGCATCACCCACAGACGTCTTACTCGTGACCTCACCCTCCGGCAGGCTGACTTGTGCGAAGGTGTCGGCGGTCTCGACCGGCACGAGCACCGGGCCACCGGGGCCGGCGAGGCTGAGATGGCGGGCCGACCCCGGCAGCTCCACATTCTGAACCACCTCCCTGCTGTTAATGTCGATCAGCGCGAGCCGGCTGGATTGCCAGAGGGCCACCGCGACCAGCCCGGTCTCGGGATCCACCACTACCCCTTCCGGCTCGTCACCGATGTCGACCACCTCTCCCGCAGGCTCTTTCGAAGGCTGCGGCCACTCGGCCGCCTCGGGGGCCGAAGGCGCATTCTCAGAGTTGGTGATCGGCCCAGAAGAAGCGCTCTCCTGCCCGGAAGAGGAGCCCTGTTCCTCAGAGGCCTGCTCGGAGCCACCGCAGCCCCCGAGCGCGAACATCATCGCTATGAGCAACGTAATGACGAATGAGGGGCGAAGCGTACAAATCATCCTAAATTGCCTTTACCAGCGAGCTTGTCGGCCACCTGAGTTGGGGCGCTGCTCGTAGGCCGGAATCTCCTTTCTGCTCCGGGTCCTTTCGACCCCTTGTCTATACCCTGCACGCCACTCGTTTACGGAATCGCGCCGTCTCCGGATCAACCCGAGTCCCAGCTATCTTCGTTCGAGCGTCAGTTTGCGCAAGAGGATCAGAGAGCTCAAGAAGTGGGCCAGGAGAAACCCGCGCGGGTAAGTGCAGTACCTGGGGCGTCCCGGCGAGGAGCTTCGCAAAGTTTGAGATGCTCTGTATTTTGGAAACGGCAATGTGCCGCCCGGACAGAATCCTTGGACCAGCGCACTCATACCCGGGAGGACCCGAAGTTTCAGAGTAATTCTAGTTTTCCTGCCGGCTGGGTTGCCGGAGCGCAAAAAGTCCCTGCTCTTAATCGGCCTTTTCTTCGGCCCGCTCGGTCTTGCCGTCCTGTTCGGACTCGGGGTTCTCTGGTGGCTGGGGCGCGAACGCCCTGTGGCCGGTTATCGCGTGTCCTACGATGAGGGTGTTTATGTCGTTGGTGCCCTCGTAAGAGTAAACGCCTTCGAGGTCGGCCATGTGCTCCATCACGCGGTAATCGAGCAAGATGCCGTTGCCCCCGAGGATGTCGCGGGCGAGCGCTGCTATCTCACGGGCCTTGGCGACGTTGTTCATCTTGAACATCGAGACGGTCGTCGGGTCGAGGTTCCCCGCGTCCTTCATACGGCCGATGTGGATAGAGAGGAGCTGCGAGAGCGAGATCTCGTTGACCATGCGCACGAGCTTCTGCTGCACGAGCTGGAAGGAGGCTATGGGCTGGCCGAACTGCTTTCGCTCCTTGGCGTAAGCGAGCGCCGTCTCGTAGCAGTCCATCGCCTGTCCCAAACCGTTCCAGCCCACCCCGTAGCGCGAGTGCGTAAGGACGGACAGAGTAGAGCCCAAACCCTTCGCCTCGGGCAGCCGGGCTTCCTCGGGGAGGTGACAATCTTCCAGCTTTATGTGGGTTTGCCAGACCGCTCTCTGGGAGCCCTTGCGGGGGGTGACCTCGGCGTGGTATCCGGGGTTGTCGCCCTCGACGAGGAAGCAGGAGATCTTATCGTCCTCGGTGCGCGCCCAGATCACGGCGACGTCCGCAAAGGAGCCGTTGCCTATCCACCTCTTCTCCCCGTTCAGGACGAAGCCGCCGTCTTTCTCGACGGCGGTTGTCTCGATGGAGCCGGGGTCCGAGCCGTGCTCGGGCTCGGTGAGGCCGAAGCAGCCGATCTTCTCGCACTTCGCCATAGGGGGAAGCCATTCCTGCTTCTGCTCCTCGCTTCCGAGCTTGTGTATCGCCGGCATCGCCAGGCCGCTCTGGACGTCCAAAAAGGTCGCCAAAGATCCCGAACCACGCGCCAACTCCGCCACCGCGAGGCCGTAGGCCACGTTACTCCACCCGGCGCATCCGTACTCCTCCTCGAAACAGCCGCCCATGATCCCGAGCTCCCCGAGGCCGGGAACCAGGTCGAACGGGAACTCGGCCCTATCCCAGTAGCCCGCCATGACCGGGACGATCTCCCGGTCTACGTGTTCGCGAACGCGGTCTCGTATCTCCCTCTCCTCGTCGCTTAGCAAACTGTTCACGTTGATGAAATCGACCGGCTGCGTCTCGCGGCGGGTGCCTTCGGGTGTGATCATCGCTTCGTACTCCTATCCCCTCTGTGCTCGGTCGGGATTACCCCGTAGGCGTCTCGGGGTGTCTTCTCCCTGACTACTCTTCTTTCTACTGTATGCGCCGTTAAACACTTACTCAATCTTGATCGTAATCGAAGAACCCTCGTCCACTCTTGCGCCCGAGCCGCCCGGCGGCAACGTATCGCTTCAATAGCGGACAGGGCCGGTACTTGGTGTCGCCGAAGCCCTCGTGCAAGACACTCATGACGTGCAGGCAGGTGTCCAAGCCGATCAGGTCGGCAAGCTCCAGCGGTCCCATCGGTTGGTTCGTTCCCAACTTCATCGCGGTGTCCACGTCCTCGGGCCCGACCACACCCTCCATGACGCAGTAGATAGCCTCGTTGATCATGGGCATCAGGACGCGGTTCACCGCGAAACCGGGGAAGTCTTGCACCTCCACTGGCGTTTTCTCCAACTGCTCGGCCAGTTCTCTGACTGCCTCGTAGGTCTCATCGCTGGTCTCGATCCCCCGGATGATCTCGACGAGCTTCAAGACCGGCACGGGGTTGAAGAAGTGCATCCCGATGAACTTCTCGGGCCGATTCGTCTGCGCAGCGAGCCTGGTGATGGAGAGCGAGGAGGTGTTCGACGCGAGGATAGCGTCTTCCCCGAGTTGTTCGTCCAGGGCCCGGAATACCTCCGTCTTGATGTCCATGGTCTCGGGAACGGCTTCTATCGCCAGATCCGCGTCCGAAGCATACTCCGTCCCCGATTCGATGCGCCCCATCACCTCGTCCATCTCTTCCTGGGAGATGCGCTCCTTCTCCACAGAGCTGGAGAGGATCTTCTTTATAGTCTCCAGACCCTGCTCCACCATCTCCTGCTCCACGTCCGCCAGATGCACTGCGAGGCCGGCCTGAGCGGCGACCAGGGCGATGCCGCTCCCCATCTGCCCCGCCCCTACGACCTGTATCTTCTCTATAGCCAAGATCCACTCCTCTCGATAAAGGGTAGGCTCCGCCCGAACTTCTGGCGCAACTTATTACCCTGCGTACTTCTCACGCAGGGTCTTCTTGTCGATCTTACCCACGCTCGTCTTGTCGATCTCTTCCACGAACTGGATCCGGTCGGGTACGGCGAACTTGGAGATCGCACCGCTGTCCGCGCGCTCCTTGACGTGGGCTTTGATCTCGTCTTCCGTGATCTCGTCCGCGTGGTCCGTCTTGGGCGAGATCAGGGCGAGAGGCCGCTCTCCCCACTTCTCGTCCGGCACCCCGATCACCGCAGCTTCGCTCACGCCCTCATGCTGTGAGAGGATGTCTTCGATCTCCTGCGAAGAGACCCACTCGCCGCCGGTCTTGATCACGTCCTTGATGCGGTCGGTCACCTGCAGGTAGCCCTGCTCATCGATGTACCCGATGTCCTCGGTGTGGAGGTAGCCACCCTGCCAGAGCTCTTCGGACTTCTCGGAGTCCTTGAGGTAGCCCTGAGTCAGCCACGGAGACCGGACCACTACCTCGCCGGTGGCCTCGCCGTTGTGGGGCACGTCGCGCATCTCCTCGTCGACGACCCGCAAGTCCACAAGGGGGTGGGGCCGTCCGGTCCTGGTCCGGATCTCTACCTGCTCGTCGAGATCGCGGTCGAGCATCTCGGGCGTAAGCTGGGCCAGGGTGAGGAGTGGGCAGGTCTCCGACATGCCGTACCCGGTGAATACGTCGATCCCCCGCTCCAGGGCGGTCTTGCCCATCCCCTTCGGCAGTGGCGAGCCACCGATGATCACCGTCCAACCGCTGAGGTCGACATCCTGGTCCGCTGCGCTGTCCAGGAGCATGTGCAGGATGGTAGGCACGCAGTGGGAGAAGGTCACATTCTCCTTCTCGATCAGATCTAGGAGCATCTCTGGTTCGTACCGCCCCGGATAGACCTGCTTGACGCCCATGACGGTGGCCATATACGGGATCCCCCACGCATGCACGTGGAACATCGGCGTGATGGGCATATACACGTCCGCGCGATGGAAACGGCCCTGCACTGCGGACGTCCCCAGGGCTGCCATGCCCGCCAGCGTGTGCAGCACCAGCTGCCGGTGGCTGAAGTACACGCCCTTGGGGTTTCCCGTGGTGCCGGTCGTGTGGAAGGTCGTGGCCCGCGTGTTCTCGTCGAAGTCGGGGAACTCGTACTCGGCGGAGCTCGATTCCACCAGCTCCTCGTACTCGCTAGCGATCTCGAGCGAGGTCTCAGGCCGCTCATCCCCGTCGGCGAGGAGCACTATCTTCTTTACGGTCTCGAACCGGTCCTGAATCTCCTCGAGCACGGGCAGGAAGTCTGTGTGGACCAGGAGCACGTCGCTCTCGGCGTGGTTGATGGTGTAGAGGATCTGTTCCGGAGAGAGGCGAATGTTCACCATCTGGAGGACCGCGCCCATCATGGGCACGGCAAAGTAGCACTCCAGGTAGCGATGGCTGTCCCAGTCCAGCACCGCCACGGTGTCGCCGGGCCCTACGTCCAAGCCCGCGAGTCCATTGGCGAGCTGCCCGATCCGGCGCCGCAGCGTCCGGTAGTCGTAACGCTTGAGGTCACGGTAGACGATCTCCTGCTCCGGGGTGTGCGCCAGGGGAGTGTGCAGCAGATGCTTGATGAGCAGCGGGTAGCCGTAGGCCGAAGGTGTGCGTTCGATCAGGTTAGCCTCGCCCCCGGTTTGCTTCGGGGATGTGTCGGTATGCTCAGCAGCCATCAGATTCCTCCTTGATCAACGCCGTCTTGTCCGGGTTGGCCTTCGCACTCTTTTTTAGCGCCACGCCCAGGTTAAGCGTCATCGGTTTACCCTCACCTTATTGCGTTCGTCATACCCGCTCGCTTCTGGCCGGAAACGCTTGAAATCGCCGTCACCACAAGCGTTGCCCTCTTGGCCTCCGACCACGCGGCCCGCTATTCCTTGGCGAAGGTCATTCTGACTCAGATGTAGACCAGGTAGGCCCCTCCCTGCTTCATCGGGAGAGTTGCTCGAGGACGAGTTAACTGATGCTGTAGGATCGGGAACATGCGTTTCCCCTACACTGTTCTTATTCGAGCGAGAAGCTGCCTCTCCTAGTTGCCCGATGCACTGGCGTTTTGAGTTCTCTATGGCGCGGGTACAACGCGGCAAGGAGCCCAGAGGAGAAAGAGATGAGCGAAGGTAAAAAGGAACGTGAGACGATGGCCCCCGGCGACAAGGCGCAGCCCGGCGCGGAGAACGCGGGCGAAGACCTGTGTCCCGAATGCAACGGAACCGGTAGTTACAAAGACGAGGAGTGCAAGAACTGTGGTGGCTCCGGCACCATATGGGTTCCCGTCGGTACTCCGTAGCAGACCCTGCCTTTGAGCGTGTAGCAGCGGACGAGACGGATCCCCTGATTCGTATCGTCCCTTAGGTGGCTTCGACTACCATCGCTATGCCCTGGCCACCTCCGATGCAGAGGGAGGCGAGACCGTACTTCTTCTCGCGCTGCTTGAGCTCGTAGAGTAAGGTAAGGAGAACCCGCGTCCCGCTCGCCCCGATGGGATGGCCAAAGGCAACGGCGCCCCCGTTCACGTTGACCTTTTCACGGTCCAGGCCAAGCTCCTCCTCGCAGGCGAGGTACTGGGCGGCGAAGGCCTCGTTGATCTCGATGAGGTCTATGTCGTCTAAAGAGAGCCCGGCCCGCTTGAGGGCGAGCCTCGAGGCCGGGACGGGACCTATGCCCATGATGTTCGGATCGACGCCCGCTATGGCCCAGCTCAAGACGCGGCCCATCGGCTCGAGGCCCTCCTCGTCTACCGTTTTCTCCGAGGCTACGACTACCGCCGCGGCGCCGTCATTGATGCCGCTGGAGTTCGCGGCAGTTACGGTTCCGTCCTTCTTGAAGACCGGCTTCAGCTTGGAGAGGCCCTCCTGCGTGGCGCCCTCGCGGATGTGCTCGTCTTTGACGATCTCGACCGGGCCCTTGCGGGTCTTCACCGTTACCGGCACGATCTCTTCCTCGAGACGACCGCTCTCGGTGGCGCGGGTAGCCCGTTGGTGGCTGGTGGCGGCGAAGGCATCCTGGTCCTCGCGGGTTATGCCGTACTTCTCGGCGAGGTTCTCAGCGGTCATGCCCATGCCACAACCGGCGCGGTTGTCCGTGAGGGCCTCGCTCAAAGTGTCGACGAGCGTGTCGTTGCCCATCTTGATGCCGAAGCGGGCCTTGCGAGAGACGTAGGGGGCCTGGCTCATGTTTTCCGCCCCGCCCGCCAGGCCAACCTCGGACTCGCCGAGCTTTATAGACTGGGTTGCGGAGATTACCGCCTGAAGTCCCGAGCCGCAGAGCCGGTTCAAGGTGAGGGCCGGGGCCTCTATCGGGACACCCGCATCGAGGGCGACGTGCCGGGCGAGGTACGGGGCGCCTTCGTGGGCCTGTATAACGTTACCCATCACCACGTTATCAACCTTGCTTGCGTCTATCCCCGAACGCTCCAACGCTCCCTTCGCCGCCGCGACCCCGAGCTGGTGGGCTGTCGCATCCTTCAGTCCGCCCCCGAAGGAGCCGAAGGCAGTTCGAGCCCCATCAATAACGAATACTTCGGTCATCGTTTGCCTCCTGCGTTTCTTTCCTACCAGACCGCCGCGTCGCCGTCTACTATGATCATATGTCGCCGTCTACTATGATCATATACTTAGCACGTAGGACGCCACCGGCGAAGTCGAAAGTAGTATATACCCCCTCGAAGTTTCCTAACCCCTTGAGCGATACTTAGTCACAGCAGACACGGTGTTCCGGAATGTAGCCGTCAAATAGATGCTGACATTCGGTGAAGACCTGTGCATACGTCCACAGGTGCTATTTGGCTAAAGCGCTTGTGCCTAGAGTAGAGAGCTGGCGCTCTCGAGCTGGAGGTTTACTCGTATTTATGGTGCTCCGCTACAGGCCGGACGAGGTACTGCACGTACCCGCGCGGGTTTCTCTCCGACCACTCGTTCAGCTCTTGCGCCTTCCACTCGGCTTGCTCGCGGGTCGCAAAGCGAGCGACCTCTCGCTCCCTGAAGAACACTACCGCAACCACTTTGTAACCCGCTTCTTCCAACAAATCCTCTATCTTGAGGCTCATTTTTCTTCGAGCCCCCTCGCTCTTTGATGCCCACGTACCGCGCACTCAGGTAGCTCTCTCCTTGGTGCTCGCCGCCGCGGTGTGGGCTGCTTGGGTGAGGGCTGAACGCAGCCACTCGGAGCCTTTGGTCGTCGAGCATGTAGTAGAGCGGCTTCCAATACACCCCCGTTAGTTCCATCTCGACCAGTTCGACCTCGAAGGCGGCCAGTCCCGAAGCTGCAACAGAGCCCTTGGGTGGTGGTTTTGAACTTGCGGATCTCCTGGTGGGGTTTCTCGTCCTTATTCTTAGCGGTAGCGATCCTCACCCATGCGGTGATGGAGGCTTTGTGCGGCACCACTCCTTAAGCCGACCTCTGCACGGCAACGAGGAGCCCATTTTCATACCTTCGGGGAGGCGCTGCAAGAAGGGCCATGATCACTTCTCGCAAACCCAACGCTGAACAACGTTACACGGGGCACGGGTAAACTACCAGGTGGAGTGTGACCTATTCCTCGATCTCAGAGACGAATACTGTAGCCCCTCCCGTGGCGAAATTCGGGATGTCCCCGGTTGCTGCTTCTCCCTCCGGAGACGAAAGGGCCTCCTGCATCTGCTCCGCACTCTCGAACCACAACTCTGCGATGCGATGATATGGTGGCTGGCTCTCCTCGTCCGGGGCACTCACCCTTCCGGCCTCGAACCGCTCAACGTTCGGGATCTTCGCCGCTAGCGGCAAGTGCTCGTTCGCATAGTACTCCTCGAACGCTTCCGAATCTTCTGGGTGCCCGTACAGTACCGTGAGCTTTACCATCGGTTTTCTCTCCTTCAATATTTGCCCATTACTCTACTCTGCGGGGAAGGATGGCACAAGTTGAAGCCCGGCGCAGTGCCGGACGCTTATTCACCTAACTGCCTCTATTCACAGGTTGCCGACGCGGTTTATTCTCGGAAATCTGGTTGCCGATACTGTGGGTTCTCGGAAACCGAAGGGCATGAAGAAGGGGCGGGGTTTCTACACCCCGCCCCTTCTTCTCTGATGTAATGGCCCTGTGATGTAACGGCCTTATATTGGCTGTTACTTCTTTTCTTACCTCGTGGTGAGGATCGGCTCAGCCGTATCGCTGCGATCCCGGCGTGGTGAGCAACTCGCCCGTCTCGAGCCACGTCTTCAGGCCGGAGAGGATCATCGGCCAGCCGCCGTAGAGCTCGCCGTTCGCGTCCTCGCGAAGCTCGTCGTGCGTGACGGTCAGGCGGCAGGAGTCGCCGATCGGTTCAATCTCCCAGGTGACCCTCGAGGTTCCCTCGCTCTTCACATCGTCGCTCCAGAGCGCAACCATGCTCTGGACGAGCCGGCGCGGCGGATCGACCTCGAGGTTCTCTCCCTCGCCGAGGAGTTCGTTCGCGTCTGGGTGGCTCATCTCGTAGCGCGAGCCGGGCGTCCAATCCGAGCTGATCCGTAAACCGAAGTTGTACTTGCTCCTTGTCTCGCTGTCGGTGATCGCTTCCCAGAGGCGCTCCGGGGTAGTGCGGATGTAGATCTCGAAAACCTTCTCCATGCGTTCCTCCAATCTGTTCTTGAGCCCGCTAAGCGCTGCAGCCCAGGGCTCGGTGTACTTGCTCACCCAGCGGTCATGGACGAGCCGGATCGGGACCGGGTTCAGGAAGTGGAGCTTCTCGCGCCCTCGCCGCCTGGTCAACACCAGGCCCGCCTCCTCGAGCTGCCTCAGGTGCTTCATCACGCCGAATCGCGTCATCGAGAAGCGCCCCTCGAGCGTACTCAACGTCTGCCCGTCCTCACGGAAGAGCTCGTCGAGTAGTCTCCGCCTCGCCGGATCGGCGAGGGCTTTGAACACCGCATCCATACCGGGATTATATGTGACTCATTGGTCACATTTCAACCCACAATAGTCAAGCGTCGGCTTGTCCTTTTAAGGCGGCTTCCTCGCTACCATCTGGGTGGTGCGAAAGACGACGGCGCCCTGCTCTGGCTGCGGAAAGCGGTGTAGGCACCGAGAGCTAGAGGAGGTAAAGGAGGATCACGGGCCGCTGAATACAAACAAGCAGAACCTCGATCGCCCTGGCTAGTCCTCGTCACCTTGACCCGATAGGAGCAATCCTATATGCTGCAGTTGGTATACGGGGAAGAAGAGACTATCTGTGAATAATGATCAGTTTGTGATCGACGGGATCTGTCATCCCTACAACTTCTCGGAGGAGAACCTGAATGGGCGCTTCGGGCGCATCTTCAACGACATTCTCTATGCCTTTCATCCGCTGATCAA
>JAWWQA010000332.1:0-3963 GCA_033854695.1 Rubrobacteraceae bacterium | reverse complement strand
GACCTGCGTAAACAAGAAGCGCACTCTTTTCGTCACTACAGCTGCGCCCACGGGCTGGGACACGGTTTTATGGCCGCTTACGAGAACGAGCTGTTCGAGTCCCTCAAGGCGTGCGACACGTTGACGGACGCGTGGGAGAAGGAAGCTTGTTACAGCGGGATATTCATAGAGAACGCTACGGCCATCGATCCGAGCCGTCCCTCCAAGTATCTGAAAGCCGACCAACCGCTGTATCCTTGCACCGAGGTGGGGGCCCGGTACAAGAACAAGTGCTACGAGCATCAGATCGCGTACACCCTATATACGCAGAACGATGACTATACGAAGGTCTTCGACCTTTGCGCGACGGTAGCAGAAGAGGATTCCCGGCCAGCATGCTACAGGGGCCTGGGAGGGAGTGCCGCCGCACATAGCATCAAGTACGTCACCGGCGACGAGGCCAAAGCCGAGGCTGCCCGTAAACTGTGCATGCTGGGCGAAGATAACGAGGCTCGCTCCAACTGCGTCATGGGAGCGGTCAGGAACTTTATCCACTACTACAACGGTGACGAGCAGGCCAAGGCGTTGTGCGAATCCCTGGACGCGAACTTGCGCACCGTGTGCCTCAGGAGGAGTGAAGACGAAAACTTCGCCTGATCAGGAGAAGAGAACTACCAAGTATAATCCTTCGTAGTGCGATCGCATCGGAGGGCTTTTGTGGAGACGAAGGCACAGGAGATTACGCGGCGGCGCTTCACCGTCCACGACTACCACCGCATGACCGAGGCCGGGATACTGCATGAGGACGATCGGGTGGAGCTCATCGAGGGAGATATCGTTGAGATGGCTGCTATAGGTAGCCGGCACTTCACGTGTGTCAACGAGCTTAACAGGCTGTTGGTGAGGGGCGTGGGCGACGAGGCAATCGTTAGCGTCCAGAACCCGGTGAGGCTGGGAGAGTATTGGGAGCCGCAGCCTGACCTGGCGGTGATACGGAACAGGGACTACAGGGAATCGCTGCCTGAGCCGGAGGACGTGCTGCTCCTAATCGAGGTGTCCGACACTACTCTGCGCTACGACCGGGAGGTCAAGCTGCCGCTGTACGCCCGCTCGGGCATACCTGAAGTCTGGATCGCGGAGCTCGTAAACAAAGCCATCGAGCACCACACGCACCCTTCCGAAGATGGCTACCGTCGCCTCAAGCAGGCGAGGCGGGGGGAGACGCTCCGGTCAAAGGCTTTGCCTGCGCTCGTCGTTCCGGTAGACGCCGTGCTCGGATGATACAGATACACCATCGCGCAAGGCATTCTTATGAGCGAGGCGTGTAGCTCTTCGTAACAGCGTCGAGGACCTCGACCATCCTTTTTACGTGGGCGGTCTGCTCCTCTACGTTGTCGAAGCGAGGTTCCTTGTACTCATCGCGCAGGGCCTGGCCGGTCTCCTCGACGTTACGACTCAGCCCGGCGAGTAAATCCTCGATGGTCTTCTCAAGCGCGCCGAGACGGCGGTTGATCTCCTCCTCCGCGATGTTGGCCTTGGCCTTTAACGCGAAGCTCTCCTCAACCTCATCGAAGTCGGCCTTCGCGAAGTCCACACGGGCCTTCGCGAGGGCCTTCTCTGCCTTCTTCGTGGCGCGCTCGAGGGGCCTGCTTTGGGACTCGACCTCGGAGAGCGCGGCCTCGTCTTCCTGGTAATAAGCCTTCCAGAACCGCTTCCTCAGCTCGATCCTCGCGGAGTGCAGCTTCTCCACGTCGGCCTCCGCCTTCTCGAGCGCAGCCCGCATCTGCTCCTTGAGCTTTAACCGGTGGCGGTACTCCAGATGGTCTCTTTGGAGTCCCGCGATGATACTCGAGAACTCCGCCAATATGATGTTAGTGGTCTTCTCTTCTAGCGTCTTCTTTCTACGGAACATCCTCTCTGTCCCCCCTTGGTGCGTTGTGTAATGCCCACGAATCGACTTCCGTCACCTCTCCTGGCGGTAGAGCATCCAACCAAATAGCCTCGGTCGCCAGAGATGGCACCGTGCCTACATCTCGGGTTGTCGCTCTACTGCTCATTTTATAGCCTGTTCTCCGTTCGTGATTCTATCAGGGAGAGTCAAGTTGCTACCAGGGCTCGCGCAAGGGAAGCCGGGTAAATCTGGCAGCGAGGCTTGCGCAAATCGGGTCTTGAAAGGGTTACCAAAGGTATTTCTCTTGCGATTCTAAGTTTTGTCCCGATGAGCCTGCTGACAACTGATGGCTGACGGCTGAATGCTATCTAGCGACGGCCGTTCCTCGATGGCGACACGCCGAGACTCAAAACGTCCCGGAAGCGGCAGAAATAGCGGTCCGGGGGCGTGTTTGTCGAGGTTCTCGTCCCCGTGGGTTCGGGCAGTAACGGCCACGAGGGTAGCGTAGGCCGCCTCGCGGAGGTCCGCCAGCGGGATATGGTGCGGCGGGCGTGGCCCGAGGCGGGTCTGTGCGAGGGCCGAAACGCCTGCCACGTCGGCAGCGTCGAACAGGAGGCTCAAGGGTGCGCCGTAGCCCACAGGGAAAGGCAGGGACGACAGCAGCGCCCGGCGGGCGGCCAACTCGGCCGAGAGCGGCTCGACGAACCCGGCAAGCTCGGGGCGGTACAGGTTGATCAGGGGCCGCGCCATGAGCTCAGAGAGGTTCTCTGCGCTTCCTCCGTCAGATGGCTCTGCTGAGAAGCCTTTGACGAAGCTCAGGTCATCCCGCGAGAGGAGCGGACCCAGAAGACCCAAAGCCCGGTGCCTTGCCAGATCCGGCACACTCGGATCGAGGAAGAGCACGATCTCCCCCTGCGCTACCGATAGCCCTCTCCACAACGCGTCACCATAACCTCGCACCGGACCGAAGCCCGGCATGAGATCCGCATCACGGCAAACCTTCACGCCACTGCCACCGACGAGATGATGGTCTTCTGTTGCCTGACACAGCACTATCCTCTCATCGAGGAGCCTGGCCTCCGCGAGCGGCTCGAGTGCGTCGATCAGGGCGGCTGTACCGCGGCCCTTGCCTCTCATGGGCACGACGGCGCTGACGAAGGTGCCGGTGGCGCGCTTCTTCTCGAGCAGACCCCTGAGGCCAAAGTCGCCTATATCGTAGGTGTTGCTTCTGATCCAGGAGGCGAGCGCCAGATCCCGCGCGAGACCTCTCGTAGCACGCCCGACGAGCCGGGCGGAGGTCGCTACCTTAACGGCGAGTGGTCGCTCGATAGGGATGCCACGCCTCGCGAGGGCACGTTCCAGGTGCTCATCCTCCAGCGCCGCGCGAGGCTCGAGGCCGCCTATCTCCTCATAAGTCGCCGCCGTGAGCGCCAGCGAGGCTCCGCTGAATCGCCAGTGCTCCGTTCGCATGGCCGTGTTCTCATCGTCGCGGTCGAGGGGCGAGAGCAGCTCGTATTGCCGGAGACGGTCCTGCTCGTCGCGCCAGCCGGAGACACTGCGCGGAAGGTCGGCTTCGTCTCTCAGCTCGATGTGGCCTCCGATGGCACGCGCTCCCCGGGCCGCAGCTTCGAGTTGCAGGGAGAGCCAATCCGGGGCTACCACCGTGTCCGCGTCCGTAGAGACGATGAGACCTTCCGGACGGCCCACAGACAAGAGCCTGGCCCACGCTTCCTCCATCCCAACCCTGCGGGCGTGCCCCGCGCCCTGGCCCGGACCTTCGAGCAGGTGGAGATGAAGGTCCGGATGTTCTGCGGCGGTCTCCAGTGCCCGCTCCCTCGTACTGTCCGTGCAGCGGTCGAGGACGAGAAGGACCTCGTACTCTTCGGTGAAGATGCCTTCCTGCTCCGCGAGAGCAGTGAGGCAAGAGCCGACGAGCGCCTCCTCGTTGCGCGCCGGGACGACCACGGAGGCTCGGAGTGCCTGGTTGGGCGGCGGGAGAGAGGTTCGTCCGGGCATCAGGGGAGAGGAGCTCCCTGCTCGATGAGCTTGCGGCCCTCCTCGTAGTCCTCGTCCGCGTTGTGAGCCACGACACC
>JAWWQA010000331.1:0-4311 GCA_033854695.1 Rubrobacteraceae bacterium | reverse complement strand
ACCGGTGCGCTCCCAGTGATGGTCAAAAATTTCAACGCGAAGTACGCGGGGCAGTACACGGCCAACTATCGTGAGATGCCCACCGACACGGGCCAGTACTTCGACCAGCTAAGGACCGAGTTTCAGGCAGGTGGGGGCAACATAGATCTCATCGGTGGCGACGTTATCTGGCCGGCCCAGTTCGCGGCAGTGGGCTACATCTTGGATCTCTCCGATCGATTCACCGAGGCGGAACGGCAGTCATTCCTCCCTGGACCAGTAGAGTCGAACACTTACGAGGGCAAGGTCTACGGCGTGCCATGGTACACAGACGTGGGGCTCTTGTATTACCGTAAGGATCTTCTGGAGCAGAGTGGCTTTTCCGAACCGCCCGCAACCTGGGACGAGCTGAAGGAGCAGGCTCTGAGGATCGTCCAGAACTCCGGCACAAAGAACGGCTTCATCTTCCAGGGCGCGAACTACGAGGGCGGAGTTGTGAACGGGTTGGAGTACGTCTACAGCCATGGCGGCACCGTGCTCGACGAGAACGATAAGAACAAAGTTGTTATTGGCAGTCCCGAGGCTGCTGCGGGGCTCCAGACGGAGCGCAGCATGGTAGCAGAGGGCCTCGCGCCAGAGTCAGTAACCACCTTCACGGAGACGGAGAGCGAGGCCTTATTCCTCCGGGGCGAGTCGGTCTTTTTGCGCACCTGGCCGCAGCTATACTCGAAGGCGAGTGACTCAGAGCAGTCGACCATAGAGCAAGCCCAGGTAGGCGTGGCGCCGCTTCCCGCGGGCGAGGGGGGCCGGAGCGCGGGTGGCTTGGGTGGGTGGAATTTCTTCATAAATGCCGCCTCAGATCCGCAAACCCAGGACGCTGCCTACGAGTTCATCAGGTTCGCTACTTCTCCGGAGCAGCAGAGATTTTACGCGTTGGAGGGCTCACGGCTGCCAACCCTGCAAGAGCTCTACCAAGATCAAGAAGTCCTGGACGCGGTACCGGTCATCAAGCTCGCCGGCGAACAGGCCTTGCGGGATGCCCGGCCGCGGCCGGTATCGCCGTTCTACTCGGACATGTCGCTGGAGATGGCCAAGCAGTTCAACGCTTCGCTGAAAGGCGAGGTCTCCCCGGAGGAGGCTACCCAGACGTTGCAGGAGAAGCTGACGGAGATCGTCAAACAGGGGCAGATGGCGTAGACCCGTAGAGTAGTAGGTGGCCGGGAGCGGCGAGGTTAATCCGTCACCAACTAGAGAAAGGGGTGAGGCGTGACAACGGCGCCAGCAAGACAGAAGAAAGAGCGAGGTGCGCTAGGGGAGGAGTTCAGGAACCCGGAGCGGCGCACTGCGTATTACATGATCCTGCCCGCCCTCTTCATCATTCTGGTCGTGGCATTCTACCCGATAGCCTACTCGCTCTACCTGAGTTTTCATCAGGCGAACATAAACAGCGCAGGGAACTTCGTCGGATTCCAGAACTACGTCCGGATGTTCCAGAGCAGCGAGTTCCTCGAAGGCCTGAAGAATACCCTTATCTTCACCGTGGTGAGCGTGCTTTTGGAATTCGTGATCGGATTGGCCATCGCGCTTGCCATAAACCGGGCGTTTACGGGCCGGGGCCTGGTAAGGGCGGCGGTTTTGGTGCCCTGGGCGTTTCCCACGGTCATCTCGGCGGTCATGTGGCGGCTGATGTTCCAGGATCAGGTCGGGATCATCCAGTACGTGGTCAGCTCGCTCCATCTCATCAGCGATCCCATACTCTCGAACCCGACGCTGCTCTTGATCGGGACCATCCTTGTCGATACCTGGAAGACTACGCCGTTTATGGCGCTTCTCCTCCTGGCAGGCCTGCAGACGATCCCCGGTGAAGTCTACGAGGCCGCGAAGGTGGACGGGGCGAACGTCATCCAGCGCTTCTTTAGCATAACCTTGCCGCTCTTGAAGCCGGCCATCCTGGTCGCGGTATTGTTCCGCACGCTCGACGCCTACCGCGTCTACGATCTGTTCTGGGCGATGAGCAACCGGGAGCTGGAGTCTCTGAGCACGTTCGTATACAAGGCGGTCAGGATCAGCCAGCTCAACTTCGCGGTCGGGAACGCTGCTTCGGTCTTTATCTTCCTGACGGCTTTCGCGATCGCGCTCTTCTTCATCAAGGTCCTCGGCATGCAGACATCGACGGAGGAGTAGTACTCATGGCAGCAGCAAGCGCTTCCGAATCCAGGGGTAACCTCAACATGATCCTCTTCTACGTATTCCTCGTGGTGTTCGTGCTGGTGAGCGTCTTCCCCTTGTTATGGGTCTTCAAGATGAGCATCGTTACCAAGTCAGAGCTCTTCGCCTCACCGCCGACCATCCTACCCCACGAGCCCACCGGAGCCTCCTACGCCACGATCTTCGGCGACTCGGCCTTCCAGAGGGCGCTCATAAACAGCACCGTGATCGCGGGCGTAACTACCGTGATCTGCCTGTTCTTCGGCTCGATAGCAGCCTACGCCATCGCACGCTTACGGTTTCGCTTCAAGGGCATCGTGATGACGCTCATCCTTGCCATAAGCTTCTTTCCGGCGGTGGCCATCATCGCCCCGCTCTTCATCCAGTTCAGGCGGATCGGCATCATAGACACATACCTGGCTGCGATCGTCCCGGACGTGGTCTTCGCCATGCCACTGACGATCTGGATCCTGGTCGCCTTCTTCAAGGAGTTGCCGTTCGACCTCGAAGAGGCTGCCAAGATCGACGGTGCGACGACCATCCAGGCCTTCAGGATGGTGATAGTACCGCTCGCCGCGCCCGGCGTGTTCACCACGGCGATCCTCACCTTTATCTTCGCCTGGAACGAGTTTCTCTTCGCCAACACTTTCCTCTTCGATGAAAGGACCCAGCCGGTGACGGTAGTCATCCCTAACTTCGCGACCGTCTACACTGTAGACTACGGGGCTCAGGCTGCCGCTGCGGTGGTGGTGACGGTGCCGCTGGTGATACTGGTCCTGATCTTCCAGCGCAGGATCGTCTCCGGTCTGACCGCCGGGGCCGTCAAGGGCTAGAAACACCCCCGAACCTACCGGGGCTAGAGAGGGCGCAACAACCTGGAATCGAAGGCAAAGGAACAGTTTTGGGCGCGGGACTTGCGGCCGGGTGTGAACCTGCGCTCGACCTTCCTCGCCACCGATGCGACCGTGCGTAACGACAGCCGCGGAACACCGTACCTCTCGCTGAAGCTCGTGGACAAGACAGGTGCAGTGGACGCCCGGATGTGGCGGCTCCCGGCCGAGCTTCTGCACGGCCTCGCCGGTCCCGAGTACGTGCACGTCGAGGGCCACGCCCACGAGTACCGCGGGATGCTCCAGGTGAAGGTCGAGCGCCTGAAGGTACTGCGCAGGACGGAGATCGAGGAAGAAGACTATCTGCCGGCCACCGAGAGAGACCGCAGGGCGCTGGCCGCGGAGCTGTTGGAGGCCGGTTGGGGGTTCGAGGATGCGTACCTCAGGGAGTTGTTCGGCCGCATGGCCTCTAACGAGGAGCTCTGGAGCGCGTTCTGCGCAGCACCTGCGGCCAAGGGGATGCACCATGCCCGCATCGGAGGGCTCCTGGAGCACTCGGTCCACTGCTTGAGAGTCGCCCAGACGCTCGCGGAGATCTACCCGGTCAACAAAGACCTCTTCCTCTTCGGAGCTATCTTCCACGACATAGGCAAGCTCGAAGAGCTCTCCTGGGAGGGCGGCTCTTTCTCCTACACGACGCGCGGCCGCCTCCAGGGCCACGTCGTCTTGGGCGATCGCATAGTCGCCGCCCACATAGCCCAAATTTCCGGCTTTCCCGAGGAGCTGGCCCTCCAACTCTCGCACATAATGCTCTCCCACCAGGGCGAGCTGGAGTACGGCTCTCCGGAGCAGCCGAAAACCCTAGAAGCCCTGCTGGTCAACCTCGTGGACAACCTGGACGCTCGGGCCGCCATGTTCCTGGAGACCACCCGCAACGTCTCCGCGGGTGGCTGGAGCCATCACGAAAATCCCTTACAGCGCGCCCTCTACATCCCGGATGAACCCTCGAGGGACCCCAGGGCAAGCCACGCTACAGAGGAGAAGGGGGACGCCTCCGCGGGCGTTTCAGAATGAAGAGCGGTAGCTGGTTTGCCCCGCCCGGCCGCGCCCTCTCCCCCTACCAGCACGATCTTGTGGGGAGGCTGGACCTACCTATCAGATAGGCCCTAATACCGATTTGTTTCTGTAGCTTCCTAATGCTAGGCTTCGACCGTCCCGTTTCCTACCCCCACCGAGGCGCTAAAGGCATATGTGGATCAACAACTACCCCGACCTGATCACCCAAACCCAAGAG
>JAWWQA010000330.1:0-4977 GCA_033854695.1 Rubrobacteraceae bacterium | reverse complement strand
CAAACCCGTAAAGGTAGCTACAAGGTAGGCCTAGACGGTGACTCTCCGCGCTGTACTTGCCCAGACTACGAAACTTGGTACCACAAGTGCAAACATATCCATGCCGCCGAATACACCCTCAAAAGAGAGATTAGCCCAAACGGCCAAAGTACCATCATCGCGCCACGCAAGAGGATCACTTACAAGCAAAACTGGCCTGCCTACAACGCCGCTAAGAGCGAGGAAAAGTCGCGGTTCATGGCGCTTCTGACTGATTTATGTAGTGGTGTACCTCAACCGGCGCGCCTTCCCGGCGCCGGGAGGTCACGGCTTCCACTCTCGGATATGGTCTTCGCTTCGGCCTTCAAGGTTTATGTAGGCTTCTCCTCTCGACACTTTACCAGCGATTTGCGCGCCGCTTTTGTTGATGGTTTCGTTAACAGCACTCCACATTTCAACTCAGTAAGCAACTACCTAGCGAAGCCGGATCTTACCCAGATCCTAGGGGCTCTTGTCACGACGAGTAGCCTTCCCTTAAAGACAGTAGAAACGGATTTCGCGGTTGACTCTTCGGGCTTTAGTACATCGAGATTCGTCCGTTAGTTTAATAAAAAATATGGCCGCGAAGTGGATAATCGGGAGTGGATCAAGGCGCATCTCATTTGTGGTGTACAGACAAAGATAGTGACTGGCGTGGGCGTATCTGGCTGGATGGCACACGACACCAATTACTTCGTACCGCTACTTGAAAGGACCGCCGCTCACTTTGGAGTAGAAAAGGTATCAGCAGATAAGGCATACCTCTCCCACAAGAACACGGAAGCCGTCGAACAAGTCGGTGCTATTCCGTTTATCCCGTTCAAGAGCAACACTTTACCGCCAGCCGAAGATTCAGCATGGTCAAGGATGTACCACTATTTCATGTTCAACCGCGAAACCTTCGCGGAGCACTACCATAAGCGCTCGAACATCGAATCCGCTTACTCGATGATCAAGGCCAAGTTTGGCGACTCGGTACGAAGCAAGAGCGATACCGCACAGATCAACGAATGTCTGTGTAAGGTGCTCTGCCACAACGTCTGCGTCTTAGTGCAGGCTATCCATGAGCTAGGGATTGAGCCGAGTTTTGTGCAGACTGAAGAGCAAGAAAAGAGCCGGGGCGTGAGCATCCCGGCTCTTTAAACCGAAGGGATTGTAAGGGCACTCTAGGCCGGTGTCTTTGGTCGGCTGCCCTCCTCTAGCCACTCTAAGAGCACGCGCCGAGAAAACCGCCATTCCTTTCCTATCTTACGACCTGGTATCTCGCCTAGACGCGCCTTTAGGCGTATCGTGACTGGATTGAAGCCCAAAAACTCGGCGGCTTCGTCTGTGGTAAGGACTTCCTTTTGTCGCGTCTCCATGACCCCGTTCCCTTTACCCACGCTCGCTGGTAGATGGTACTTTAGCACATAGTGCAAGCCTCTATACTCTATCTCAATCTTTCAAAAACTATCACAACCTGCTATGCTTCCCGCGAGGCGTGGTTACGCGCGACAAAGAAAGGAGAGACGGATAGCCAAGCCCAGGAAATATCATGTGGTCAAGGGTTACGTTCGGAACGGTACGCGGATAAAACCGCACGTTCGCGGAATGCCCTGTAAGAAGAAGTAGGGTGACAGGCACTCCCCTGGCGCGCACTCGCCAAAGTAACCAGAGGTCGTGCCCGATCCTAAAGCGTTAAGCTGTAGTCAACCACAACTGCATCTGCGTAACTGCGAAGGGGGCCACAAAAGGTCCCCTCCTCATTCGGGCAATTTTTGTGCAAAGCCGGCATGAGTATAGACCGCTTCTCTGGCGGAAAGTTCGTAGAAACCTGGGACAACTACGACGCAGTGGGCATGGTGCAGCAGATCGGCGCCATCCCCACTGCATAGTAACCGTACTGTTTCGCGACTCGTCCCTGTCGGTGCAGATCTTCGTGGAAGAGGTAGAGGGCTCCATCTCCGGGGACACGCACACGAACATCGAGCAGAGCGCTCTTCACCCGCGAGGCCGTGTGGTGGTCCTCTGCCCCCGGCTTTGGGTGCCGCAGACCGTTCGCGGTGTCGCTGAGAGGTTAGTTCATGGCTCCTTGCTCTTGGCGGTCCTTGAGCATCTTCCAGGAGATGTAGAAGCTCAGGCCGAAGTAGTAGACGAGGTAAAGGAGCGAGAGGTTTTTGAGGATGGGATCCGGGTTCGGCATCTGGACGAGGATGGCGACGTAGCTTAATAGCCAGAGCGAGGTGAGCGTTATGGTGAGCTTGCGGAAGGCGAGCGTACGTGACGGGTAGACGTACCGTACTGGCACGAAGACCAGGAGCGAGCAGATAAGCAACATCGCGCCCACTGCCCAGATACCGAGATCGAAGACGATAACGTAGAACGCCAATATGTTCCAATAGCTCGGGAAACCCAGGAAGAAGTGGTCGGTCTCGGCGCCGTCCGCGGTCTTGGCGTCCACCCGGCAGAACTGGTAGCTCGATGCGAGGAGCGGTAGCGCCGCCAGTACCACGCCGAAGGTGCCACCGGGCAGGTAGCCGCTGCTCCACAGCAAGAGGACGGGGGCGAGGGCATAGGTCATATAGTCCACGATGTCGTCCAGGCGCTGGCCGTCAAAGGACGGCAGAAACTCCTTCACCCGGAAGCGGCGGGCCAGAAGGCCGTCGGTGCTGTCTATGATGAGGGCTGCGAGCCCCAGCCACAGGGCGCCTATGGCGTCACCGTTGAAGGCGGCTACCAGGATCAGGAGCGTCAGCACTACCCCGCTCGCCGTGTACAGGTGCACCGCCAAGGCGCGCAGGCGTAGCCAGGGCGAGATCGGCACCGTGCTCTCTGCGTTGAAGTCTTCCAACCGACCCTCCCTTCTACTACTACAGCCTATGCACGAATAATAGCAGCCACACTATCGGATCGGTATGAAGCGATCGAAAATTCCTTAGGCGTCTCTCAGCCGCGTGGGATCTCTTCGATCTCCACCGACTCGATCCTGTCGCCGGGCTCGCGGTCGCGCTGCGGGTCGCGCTCGCGGATGGCCTGTACGGTCTCCATGCCCTCGACGACCTCCCCAAAGACCGCATGCTGCCCGTCGAGCCAGGGTGTCGCAGTGTGGGTGATGAAGAACTGGGAGCCCCCCGTGTTAGGTCCCGCGTTCGCCATCGAGAGGATACCCTGCTTGTCGTGCCTGAGGTCCTCGTGGAACTCGTCCCTTATGTGGTAGCCCGGGCCGCCGGTACCGGTCCCGGTCGGGTCGCCGCCCTGGACCATAAAGTCCTTTATGACCCGGTGGAAGGTAGTCCCGTCGAAGTAGCCCTCGCGCGCCAGAAAGACGAAGTTGTTCACCGTCTGCGGAGCCTTGTCGGCGAAGAGCCTTACGCGAATTGGCCCCTTCTCCGTGCGAAAGGTTGCGTAGTATTCTTTGTCGGGGGAGACTATCATCTCGGGTGGGTTGCTGTAGCTTCTCTCGGCCATACCATCCTCCTGATCTCGTACACAACCCAATGCTAACCCATGGGCGCCGTACGGTCTGTGAGCTACTCTACTTCGGCGGTCTTGCCCTGATCTCGTGACCGGCATAGATGGGTGCGAGGAAGATATCTAAGCCGGTCATCTTCCCTTTTCCGTGTTTGCTTCCAGAGAACGGATACGGTTTAAGGCCGCTGCGGCTTCCTGCGGCCTGGGCAGGCTTAGCTCGCCGGGATGTCCCCGGAAGCTTCCCAAAGAGTCCAGACCGTTCTTCGTGACGGAGGCGAGTGCTCCATGTGCCACCTCGCCGATCCCTCGGCTCGCGTTCCCGGCGGCAAACTCGCCTATGATGCGGGCTATGGCCTCGGTCTGGCCGGCCTCGGCGAGCTGCTCCAGGTACGAGAGGTCCACCCTCTCGCGACCAAGCTCTATGGTGCTCAAGCCCTTGCCCCGCGCCGTCTCCCTTTTGCCACGCCGAAGGTCTATGGAGGACGCCCGCACCCTGCGACCCCTCGGCCGGCTCACCACAACTTCGCCGGCGCCGAACGGTACCCTGGCCGGGAAGCTCTCGCGCACCTCGCGGGCGCGTTTCGTGGCGTCGTGTGGCTCGTAGTCTTCCATCAGGATCACCCGGTCCGCCACATCCAGGTAGTCGCCCACGCCGCCGACGACCACGATCGTCGAGACGCCTAAGGAGTCGCGCAAAGGGCGCACGAGGTCTATGAACGGGGAGATAGGTTCCTTCTGGACGAGCTCGCGCATCCTCTCGTCCCGGATCATGAAGTTCGTCGCGCTCGTGTCCTCGTCCACGAGCAGCAGCGAGGTCCCGATCTCTAGTGCCTCCGCGATGTTGGCTGCCTGAGAGGTCGAGCCTGAAGCGTTGGGGGTCGAGAAGCTCGTCGTCGTGCGGCCTCCGGGGAGGTCCCCGATCATGGCCGATATGTCTACCCCCGCTACACTCCGTCCATCCTCGGCCCTTATCTTTACCGCGTTCGCTCGCGTCACCACGAGCTCCCGCCCGTCCCCCGGCGTGTGATCGTAGACCCCCCATGCGAGCGCCGAGAGCAACGTAGACTTGCCGTGGAACCCACCCCCGGCCACGAGCGTGACTCCCTCCAGTATACCCATCCCCGAGACTTCGCCCTGGTTCGGCAGCTCGACGGTAACGCGAAACTCCTCCGGACTCTGGAACGGCACGGCTCCTTCTCGCAAGGGACGGTCGCTCGCCCCGCTCTCCCGCGGCAGCACCGAACCATCAGCCACGAACGCCACTAATCCCAGAGTCTGTAGCTGCTCCCGTAGATGATCAGCGTCCTCGACGACCTCGACGTGCGCGCGGGCTGGCTCTGCATCCACCCCCGCTGGTGCAAGGGCTTCTCGTACGACCAGCGGCAGCTCTTCGAGGAGCATCGTCCGCGCCGCCCGGGCGTCTACCGTCCGTCCCCGGGCCGGGAGCCCCACTGCCATGCGGGCCTCCACATACCCTGGCTCCACGACCACCGACGTCCGTGGAAAGAC
>JAWWQA010000329.1:0-6064 GCA_033854695.1 Rubrobacteraceae bacterium | reverse complement strand
GCTACCTTGCGGGCCGACCGGCCCGCAAGGTCTCATCACGGACAGCGGCTGCCGGGGTTATTGTACTTCTCGTCTTGCCGCTGGCGGTAGAACTCGCCGCGACCCATCGGCGGCTTATCCGGATGGGTCGTGGTATGGACCTCCAGGTAGCGGTCATAGGAGTTCTCGCCGGAGATCTCCTTGACGTACCACCAGGCGGATCGGACCGGTTGCAGCACCCTATTCATTCCGGTTCGAGCTCGCCCCTGCGCCCACGGGCTCAAGGACGTTGCCGTCTACGTCGAGCTTCGACTCCTCGTAGGGCGCCTCGCTCATAACTGGCTCCTTCTTACCGCGGATGATGCCGAACCAGACACGGGCGGCGTCACCTATGACGATGATGATCAAGAGCGCGAAGATTATCGAGAGCACCCCGTCGACCGTCGTGTTCGTGATTATCTGCTGTGTTTGTGCGAGGGTCGAGGCCCCAGTGTAGGTCTCGCCAGCGTTGTATGCATCCTGAGCGGCTGCCCTCTGGGCGAAGAACCCGAGCTTGGGGTCGGAAGAGAAGATCTTGTACCAGCTTGCCGTGAGCGTCACCGCGGCGTCCCAGGCCAGCGGCAGCGCGGTTACCCAGGCGTACTTCAGCTTGCCCATCTTTATGAGGATAGTGGTTCCGACGGTCAGCGCCACGGCGGCCAGGAGCTGGTTCGCGATGCCGAAGAGCGGGAAGAGCTGATTGATGCCCCCCAAGGGATCGGTCGCGCCGACGTAGAGGAAGTAGCCCCAGGCTCCGACTATAATGGCGCTTGCTACGATGTTGGCCGGTAGCCAGGAGGTGCGTGCGAAGGGCCGCCAGATGTTGCCCGCCATATCCTGGATCATGAACCGTCCGACGCGTGTCCCCGCGTCGACGGTGGTTAGTATGAAGAGCGCCTCGAACATAATCGCGAAGTGATACCAGAATGCCTGGAGCGAGGATAGCCCGAGGATAGCCGTAACCTGGTTGAAGATCTGGGACATTCCGACCGCGAGCGTTGGCGCTCCGCCGGTCCGGGAGAGGATAGTCCCTTCGCCCACGGCGGCCGCCGTGTTCGAGAGCGTCTCCGGGCTGACCGAGAACCCGAGGTTTGAAACGGCGGTCGAGGCCGAATCGACTGTGGTGCCGACGACGCCAATCGGAGCATTCATTGCGAAGTAGAGGCCAGGGTCGAGGATGGTCGCGGCGATCAAGGCCATGACCGCGACGAACGACTCGGTGAGCATTGCCCCGTAGCCGAGCATGCGTACTTGCGACTCTTTCTGGATCAGCTTCGGAGTGGTGCCGGAGGCGATGAGCGAGTGAAAGCCGGAGAGCGCCCCGCAGGCGATAATTATGAACACAAACGGGAAGAGTGGTCCGGCGAAGACAGGCCCCTGGCCGTTGAAGGCGAACTCGGTGGCCCGGGGCATCTGTATCACCGGCAGGGTCAGGGCTATGCCGATGGCGAGGAGAGTTATGGTTCCGAGCTTCATGAAGGTCGACAGATAGTCGCGTGGGGCCAGGAGGAGCCACACAGGCAACACTGAGGCCACGAAGCCGTAAGCGATCAAGGCCCACACTATCTGGGTCTTGGAGAACGTCCACGCCTCGGCGTAGGCCGAGGATTCGGAGATCCAACCGCCCGCGACGATCGCGAGTATCAGGAGAGCCACCCCGATAAGGGAGACCTCGAGCACCCTCCCCGGACGCAGGAAACGCAGGTAGACGCCCATCAAGAGCGCTATCGGGAGCGTCATCGCGATGGAGAAAGAGCCCCACGGCGACTCGGCGAGCGCGTTGACCACGACGAGCGCCAGCACGGCAAGCAGGATGATCATGATCGCGATCACGGCGATGATCGCCGCGGCCCCGCCCACCGCTCCTATCTCCTCGCGGGCCATCTGGCCCAGGCTCTTGCCGTCCCGGCGCATTGAGAAGAAGAGAATAGTCATGTCCTGCACGGCGCCGGCCAGGATGACGCCGAAGATGATCCAGATCGTCCCCGGCAGATAGCCCATCTGTGCCGCCAGGACCGGTCCCACGAGCGGCCCCGCCCCCGCTATCGCCGCGAAGTGGTGCCCGAAGAGTATCCTCCGGTCCATCGGCTGGAAGTCCCTGCCGTTCTCCAGCCGTTCGGCTGGTGTTGCCCGGTTGTCGTCGGTCTCCAGGACCCTACGCTGTATGAACCTCGCATAGAACCTGTAGGCGATGGCGTAGGAGGCGAGCGCCGCGAAGAGTAGCCACCCCGCGTTTATCGTCTCTCCCCGGGAGAGCGCCAGCATTCCCCAACACACAGCCCCGACGATAGCTATGACAGCCCAGATAGCATACCGGCCAAAGCGATTGCCCATCAACTGCTCCTCCTACCTCTTCCCAAAGGCTTTAATACGGTTTCGCCCATACTAGCACAACCGCATACACCACGGAACGGCCCGCTGCTAAGAGCGGCGGTGAGCTGCCACCCGTACCATGTGGGCTCTTGAGTGCGCGCCGTTTGTGACCATCGCTTTGAAGGCGGATGTCGCTAGCCTATCAGCTCTTCCTGAAGGCTAGGAGTGACCCTCCTCAGGGGCAGTCTGCTCGAACGCCGGGGTGGTACCGGAGGTCTCCTCCACCTCCTTCGCTCGACCGAATAGCCCCAGGGTCGTGTTCACCACGTTCTCCGGGTTGATGCCGAGCTTCTCGAGGACGGTTTCGCCTGGGGCCGAAGCGCCAAAGCGCTCGATGCCAATGGAGGCACCTTTGAAGCCCACGTACCGCTCCCAGCCTAAAGTAACCCCTGCCTCGACTGAGACACGGGTCTCGACGTTGGGCGGCAGCACAGAGTCCTTGTACTCCTCGTCCTGCCCCTCGAAGATCTCCCACGACGGCATGCTTACCACCCTCGATGCGATGCCTTTCTCGGCGAGCAACTCGCGTGCCTCCAGGGCCACTGCTACCTCTGAGCCGGTGGCTATGAGGATCGCGTCGGGCTCGCCTCCATCTGCGTCGGCCAGCACGTAGGCTCCGCGCAAAGCGCCTTTGGTCGGTCCGGGGTCGAGGACAGGCACGTTCTGGCGGGTGAGGAGCATGGCGACCGGGCCTTCGGCTTCGAGGGTGGAGCGCCAGGCCATCGAGGTCTCGTTGGCGTCTGCCGGGCGTATGACGGTGAGGTTCGGGATCGCCCTGAGCGCCATGTAGTGCTCTACGGGCTGGTGGGTGGGGCCATCCTCTCCTAAGCCCACGGAGTCGTGGGTGAAGATCCAGGCCACGGGAATGTTCATGAGTGCCGAGAGCCTTATGGCGGGGCGCATGTAGTCGGAGAAGATAAGGAACGTCGAGCCGTAGGGCCGCACTATACCGCCGTGCAAACAGATGCCGTTTACCGACGATCCCATCCCGTGCTCCCGCACGCCCCACGCTATGTTGCGCCCGGTGTGGGTCGCGCTGAAGAGCCCGCCGCCCTTGAACGTGGTGCTCGTCGATTGCACGAGGTCGGCCGCCCCCCCGATCATGGTCGGGACGTAACTCTTGAACGCATCCATCACTTGAGCCCCCGCCCTGCGTGTGGCGAGCTTCTCTGTCTCCGCCGGGTCGAAGACGGGGAGAGCCTCCTCGTAACCGGGCTCCGGCTTGCCGCTCCATGCCCGGTCCCACTCCTCCGCGAGCTTCGGG
The DNA here is from genome assembly GCA_033854695.1 of Rubrobacteraceae bacterium. Lineage (GTDB taxonomy): Bacteria > Actinomycetota > Rubrobacteria > Rubrobacterales > Rubrobacteraceae > Rubrobacter_F. The sequence continues at coordinate 2,409 of JAWWQA010000329.1, read as the reverse complement.
AACTCGCCGCGCCAGGCGTCGAAGCGCCTCTTCCACTCCTCCTCGAATTCGCGACCACGAGAGACCATGTTCATGTGCTCGTACACCTCGGCGGGGACGGCGAAGTGCTCGTCGGGGTCCCAGCCCATCGCCTCCTTGGCGGCCCGGACCTCTTCCTCGCCTAAGGCCGAGCCGTGGGCGGCGGCGGTGTCTATCGCGTGCGGCGCGGGGTACGCGATGTGGGAGCGCACGATAACCAGCGACGGTCGCTCCTCCTCGTCGCGAGCGTTACTCAAAGCATCCTCGACGGCGTCGAGGTCCTCGACATCTTCGACCTTCTGCACGTGCCAGCCGTAAGCCTCGAAGCGCTTGGCCCTGTCCTCCCTGTCGACGGAGACAGCGGTGGTACCGTCGATAGTGATCCGGTTATCGTCATAGACGTAGACCAGCTTACCCAAGGCCAGCTGCCCGGCGATGGAGGCGGTCTCGGCGGCGACGCCCTCCATGAGGTCGCCGTCGGAGCAGATGGCATAGACGTGGTGGTCCATGATCTTGTGTCCGATCCTGTTGTACCTCCCGGCGAGGAAGCGCTCGGCTATAGCCATACCAACGCCGTTGGCGAAGCCCTGACCTAAAGGTCCGGTCGTGGTCTCCACACCAGGAGTGAGGAAGTGTTCGGGGTGACCCGGTGTCCTGGACTCCCACTGCCTGAAATTCTTCAGGTCTTCGATCGTCAGATCGTAGCCGGTCAGGTGGAGTACGGAGTAGAGGAGCATCGAGGCATGCCCCGCTGAGAGTACGAAGCGGTCACGATCTGGCCAGGTAGGCTCCTCGGGGTTGTGGCGGAGGAATTTCGTAAAGATGGTGTAGGCCACAGGGGCGAGCGCCATCGGGGTGCCAGGATGGCCAGAGTTGGCTTTCTGCACCGCGTCCATCGCGAGGGTGCGGATGGTGTCTATAGAGAGCGCCTCGATATTTTTGGTCCTGACATCCAAGATAATCCCCTTCTCGTAGCCTAGAGATCATAGTACTTTACTACAGGTGTTATTCTCCCCAGGTCTTATCCTCCCAAATCTGCGGCGGTAGCATTTGCTAGAGCCGGGGCGAAAGGAGCCGCGGGGCCGTCAGGCAGACGCCGAAGGTGAGGACGGCAGCGATGATACTCGGGTAGACGAACACCTCCGGTGGTGCGGTGCCGGTCGCGAGGCCGAAGATTGTCTTGAGGGCGTCGTTCATGTAGGCGAAGGGGACGAAGTCACGCAAGAGCGCGAGTAGGCCTGTGGGGTTCTGGTTGCGGAAGAAGCCGGAGAGATATATAAGCGGGGCGAGTATTGCCGTGGCGTACAACAGTACGTCCGCTGGCGACGAGGTGAAGTTGGCGATAAAGATGCCTATGCAGTTCGCCGTCACCAGCGTTGCGAATACCCCAAAAGTCGCCGCCAGCACCCACACGAGCGGTGCCGGGTGGAAGATGTAGACGAAGAGCAACGCGGGTAGGAGCTGGATGAAGTCGAGTACGGCGTTTACCGCCAGGATCTCGAAGACTATACGTCGAGGCGAGAGAGGGGTGAGGGCGACGCGCACGAGAATGCCATCGTTCAGATCCACGGTCAGGCTCTCACCGGCCCCGAAGGTCCCGGCCATAACCGCCACGATCCCGACTACCGCCGCCGCGTACTGGGCCGGTATGTTGCTTACTGCCACCGGGACTATGAGCGCTATCGGGTAGAGCATCTTTATGAGGAGCGCGAACCTCCTGGAGAAGAACAGGATCACGTCCTTTTTCCAGTAGGCGTCCGGCGGGTTAAGCCTCATCATCGTTCAACGCCTCCCCTGTCAGCTTCACGTACACGTCTTCGAGGCTAGGCCGCCGCACCGTGAGGTCTGTTATGTCCCCGCCCATGTGGACTATGCCCGCGACCACGTCCGCGACGATGCCCGGCCTCTCGATGCAGTGGATCACGAGGTCCCGGCCCTCCGGCACCACCCGCTCGACGCCCGGCACCCCTTCGAGCGTGTCGTACTCGACCGGGTTCTTGAGCCTCGCGACGATGCGCCGCACACCTTCGAGGGAGGAGATGAGGCTCTCCGGCGTCTCAAGGGCTACTAGCCTACCCCGGTGCAGGAACGCGACCCGGTCGCAAAGCGCCTCGACCTCGTCCACCTGATTGCTCGCTACGATGACGGCGACGCCAGTGGCGGCGAGCTCCCGGATCTTCCTCTGGTAAGCGAGTTGCGAAGTGTAGTCTAGCCCGAGCGACGGCTCGTCAAGGATCAAAAGCTCCGGTCCGTGCGCTATCGCCTCTATAAGCGCGAGCTTCTTCCCCATCCCGTAGGAGTACGTCTTCACCTTGTCGTCCCTGTACTCCGCGAGCCCGAAGTAGTCGAAGAGCTCCGCGAGCACGCTCTTGGCTTTTCCTTCCTCCATCT
>JAWWQA010000328.1:0-7557 GCA_033854695.1 Rubrobacteraceae bacterium | reverse complement strand
GTTCCATCCTCCCCTTCAAGCGCTCGAGCAACTCCAGGAGACGATCTACTTCCAGGTCTCGGGTGAGGTAGAAGTGTGGAACCTCAGAGAAGCTACGCGCCGTACGCTCAGCCCCTATGCGCCGGGGGTGAGAGAGCGGCTCACGATGAGAGGGCTCCGGAAGGGTTTCTTCTGCCGGAGGAGCCTGAGTCTCGACGCTTGCCCGCAAGCGGTCTTCGGCGCCATCCCGCTGCGGTTGTGCCTCCTCTTCCGCTGGAGCCTGGGATTGGACGCTCGCCTGCAAGACATCTGAGAGGTAGACCCGCCCGTGAGGACCAGAACCGGTGACGGCTTCTAGCGGCAACCCCATCTCTGCGGCGGCCTTCCGAGCTGCCGGTGAAGCTCGCATCCGGCGGCGACCGTTGCGGTGATCTGGAGCCTCCGGCTCTACCTCCGCGGTCGTCTTTCGGGCTTCCCCTCCGGCGGGAAGGACGCCTTCTTCTCCGGTCCTGGGCGCGCCGCCGTCTCCGACGCTCGCAGTGTTTTCGTTTTCGACCTCCCGAATCTCTTCTCCCGGGGAGCCGATGTACGCGAGCGTCGCGCCCACGGGGATGATCTCCCCGGCCTCTCCCCGGAGGCCGCGTATCGTCCCGCCCGAAGGTGCCTCTATCTCGAAGGAGGTTTTGTCCGTGTCTACCTCCAGGACGGGCTCGCCCTTCTCGACCTCGGTACCCTCCTCGACCAGCCAGCGAACTATCGTTGCCTCCTCCATGTCCATCCCGAGGGTGGGCACCTTGAGCTCGGCGGCCATCAGGCGTACACCCCTAGGCGTGCGTCGAGGAGGGAACGCACCGCTTCGACCACTTTCTCCGGGCTGGGGCGGACGTGAGCCTCCAGCTTCTTGTTGTAGGGGACCGGTACGTCGGCGCCCGCAACCCGGGCCGGCGCGCGATCCAGGGCGTAGAAGCTCTCGCCTTCCACGATCCTGGAGACCACCTCGGCCCCCCAGCCGGCAGTCTTGACGTCTTCCTCGACCACGACCAGCTTCCCGGTTTTCTCGACGGAGCGCGCAACCGCCTCGTGATCCATGGGGGAGAGGGTTCGCAGGTCGACAACCTCGGCCTCAACTCCTTTGTCGGAGAGCGCATCCGCTGCCTCCAGGGTGTACTGGTGCATGAGCCCGGCCGTAGCTATCGTCACGTCCTCGCCCTCCCGGCTCACGCGAGCCTCCCCCAGGGGAACCCGGTAATCTTCTTCTGGGACCTCGCCCTTGCGGTTGTACAGGAGCTTGTGCTCGTAGAAGATAACCGTGTTCGGGTCGTCTATCGCTGCGCGCAGGAGGCCTTTGGCGTCGTAGGGAGTGGAGGGCATGACCACTTTCAAGCCCGGGACGTGGATGAACCAGGCTTCCAAAGATTGGGAGTGCTGGGCGGCGGCGCCGGTTCCGGCTCCACCGGGGGTGCGCACCACCATCGGGACCCGGCCTTCTCCGCCGAACATGTAGCGGATCTTGGCTGCCTGGTTGACGAGCTGGTCCATGCAGTGGGTTATGAAGTCGGAGAACTGGAGCTCAGCTATGGGGCGCATCCCCATAAGTGCCGCGCCGGCGCACAGCCCCACGTATCCGGCCTCGGAGATGGGGGTATCCACCACGCGTTCCTCACCGAACTCTTCGACCATCCCCCGGCTCACACCGAACGCCCCGCCGTAGACGCCCACGTCCTCGCCCATGAGGAAGACCTCCGGGTCCTCCCGCATTGCCTCCACCATCGCCTCGCGGACGGCCTCGCGGTAAGTGATCTCGCGGCTAGGCATAGACGTCCTCCAGGGCCGACTCGGGCTCGGGATCCGGCTCCTTCTCGGCTTTCGCGAAGGCCTCTTCGATCCGTTCCCGGGCCTGCTCCTCCAGCTCGCGCCACTCGTCCTCTTTCAGCAGGCTTTCTCCTTCCAGCTTCATGGCGAACCGCTGTATGGGGTCCTGCTTGCGCCACCTAGCGATCTCCTCTCGGGTCCGGTAGAGGTTCGCGTCGCTCTTGGAGTGCCCGAGATAGCGGTAGGTGATCGCCTCGAGTAGCGTCGGCCCGTCCCCGGCGCGGGCCCGCTCGAGGGCCTCCAGGGTGGCCTGGTAGACCTCGTCCAGCTCCGTCCCGGTGACCGTGACGCCCGGCATACCGTAGGCGGCGGCGCGGTCGGAGATGTTCTCGACGGCGGTCGCTTTCTCCACGCTCATGGACATCCCGTACTGGTTGTTCTCGCACAAGAAGATCACCGGGAGCTTCCAGATAGCCGCGAGGTTCAGCGTCTCGTGGAAGATGCCCTCGTTCGCCCCTCCCTCGCCGAAGAAGCACAGCGCCGCGTAGTCCTGGCCGCGCCGCTTGAAGGCCCAGGCCGCGCCGCAGGCGATGCCCATGCTCCCGCCGACGATGCCGTTGGCGCCGAGCATCCCGGCCTTGACGTCGGCGATGTGCATGCTCCCGCCTTTGCCGTGGCAGTAGCCGGTAGCCTGGCCCAGAAGCTCGGCCGCCATGCGGTCCAGGTCCAGCCCGAAGGCGATGGCGTGCCCGTGCCCCCGGTGGGTGCTGGTGATCACATCGCCATCCTTCAGGGCGGCTATGGCCCCCACGGCGACGGACTCCTGCCCGACGTAGAAGTGTGCCGTTCCGTGAACCTTGCCTTCGGCGTAGAGGTCGTTCACCTTCTCGTCGAAGGCCCGGCTGAGGAGCATGTTCTTCAGAAGCTCCACGCGATTACTATTAACCTGCAATTCAAGACTCCTTTCATCCTGGTAGTGAGTGGTAAGTAGTATTTTTCTCTACTTCCTACTCCCGACTCCCTTTCCTTCTTCCAGCAGCGCCTGGGCTAGCTCGCGATCACAGACCAGAGTGGCCAAGTACCCGCCTCTGAGGACCGCGGCGACGCCCGCGGCTTTTTCGGCGCCGGTGGCAATCCCGATAACCTTTGGGATAGTTTGTAGCTGGTTGAGGGTGAGACCGACGACTCGCTCGGAGAAGTCTGGAAGGCAGGGAGTCCCCGACGCGTCCAGGAAATGGCAGCAGACGTCTCCCACAGCCCCCCGGTCCTTGAGCTCGAGGAACTCTTCCAGGGTGAAGTAGCCCGCCCCTACCATCGTCGAGGTAGGGACTATGCCCCCGATCCCGACGACGGCCACGTCGCATGCTGCCCCTTCCGCCAGGACATCCTCGATGCCAGGCATCTCCATCAGCTCGGTCCGGCTCCGCAAGGAGGGGGCGATGGCCGGGGCCGCCAGGTCCAGGCACTCGACGTAGAGCTTCTCTGCCAGGGTCGTGCACACCTGGTTAGAGTGCAACGCAGCTTCGGTTCTCCCCATGCCGCCCACGAGCGGCACTATCTTGCTGCACATAAAAGCCCGGAGAGGAAGCGCATCCGCCAGGGCGCGCACGGACATACCCCAGGCGATCCCCAGAACCGTCGCACGGGTGCAGATCCGGGCCAGGATAGCCCCACTGGCCATCCCGGCCGCCAACTCGGTGGCCCGGCGTTCCTCCGCTGAGGAGACCACGAGCGCTTCGGATAACCCGTAACGGTTCTCCAAGGCTATCTCCAGCGGCGCGTAGTCCCCGGTGGGCTCGGCTATTTCGACCTTCACCAGCCCCCGGGTCCGACCTTCGGCGATGAGTCTGGAGACCTTAGGCCGGGAGAAACCCATCCGCTTGGCCACTTCGGCCTGGGTGAGGTCGTGCTCGTAGTAGAGCCTGAGGACCTTCATGATGAGGTGGTCCTCGTCCGACAGGTTGCGGTAGTCTACCGGATAGCGTGTGATCATAGCCCCGCTCGCTTACCCTTTCAGGGCCACGTCCTGAAGCCGGCGCAGCTCCACCACGAACGAGCTCTCCGCCAACTCCACCCCCGCTCGCGGTATGACGCTCCCCTTCTCTATCGGTCGTGTGGTGCGCGCTCCGGCCGCGAGCCCCAGAGGAAGCATCTCTTCGGCTTCCAAGACCGGATAGAGCCCCCCGTAGTAGTCCGCGGAGCCGATGGCGCCGAGCTTCTCACCGGCGCTCAGGTCCCGCTTCGCCACGGCCACGACCTCCGCCGAAGGTCTCTCTCGGGAGACTATCGTGGGCTCGCCGTAGATGGCGGCGCGGGCCACGGAGATTGGGGTTTCCAGGCTCGTGAGGTGGTACGGACGGTAGAGGACGTGGTTCGGCCCTGCTCCCATTCCCAGGTACTCCAGGGTCTCCCGCACGGTGCCCTCCTGTGAGCGCACGACGACGAATACCCCGGGCGCTACCCCACGCACGTAGTCCACCGTGCCGTAGCGCGAGAGGATGCCTCCTTCCTCCTTGAGGCTGAAGACCTCGCCGAGGCGCTTGGGGACGGTCTCCTCGGGACCGTGCATGTTGGGCACGTCGGGGGAGAAGCCGATGGCGTTGGCGACGGAGGCCATCTCGACCATCGTCTTGGTGCCGTCCACGAAGGAGGCGAGCATCTTGGGGTTCATCTTCTTACGGCCCGCCTCCTCGGCGAGCGACTCGGGGGTGGCCGAGACGTTTAGAGGGTTGTTCTTACCCTTGCCGGCGACGACGACCTCGAAGCCCAAGGACCGGGCGAAGTCGTAGAGTTCCATGATCGCGCCGGGTTCGTCTCCGGCCGAGCCGGTGTAGACCACCCCGGCGCTCTGCGCCATCCGGCCGAGTGTGGCCCCGACCGTGACGTCGGCTTCGGCGTTGAGCATTACCACGTGCTTGCCTTCCTGGATGGCCTCGTAGGCCACGCGCGCGCCGATCTCCGTGACGCCGGTCGCCTCGACTACCACGTCCACCGACGCCGAACGGGTGATCAGCAGTGCATCGTCCGTCGCAGCCGGACGGTCGGGGTTGCCGTTCAGGCCCTCGACCGGCTCCTGGCCCACCTCCCGAAAGGCCGCGAGGGCCCGCTCCGGGTCCATGTCGGCGGCGACCACGACCTCCATTCCGGGGATGCCCGCAACCTGGGCGACGAAGCCCCGGCCCATCTGGCCCACCCCGATGATCCCGACCCGGATGGGGGTGCTCTCCCGGTCCAGGGCTTCCAGCCTGTTCCTAAGACTCACGCGCGCTTTCCTTCCTGTCTACGGTGGCGGCCGTTCCGGCGTCGGCCTTTATCTCCAACCGCACGCCGGGCCGGACCACCTCGCCCAAATCCTCTACTCCTTGCTCCTCCAGATAGATCTGGCCGGGTAGCTCTACCTCTGTCGCGCCGTTGAACATGAACACCGCGTGGCCGAGGTCCTCTATATTCTTCCAGGCCTTCTCGCCGACGGCCGTTATGCGAAACTCCCTCTCGCCTATGGCGAGCACGTCTCCGGCCTCGGGCGGGTCTTCCCGCCTGTGCGAGGGCTCGTGTAGCGCGGACATCTCCGCCAGCTCCGGCGGGGCCCCGACCTCGAACAGGACCAGAAGCCCCATTTCGAGGAACTCTTCGACCTCCGGCCCGACTTCCTTGATCTCCGTCAAGTAGATGGATTCCATGTGTCTCACCTGTTCCTAGTACATCCCAAAGCTAAATAGCCAAGCGATGAGGACGGCCACGGGGCCGGTGATCTGGCGGCTAAAAAGCACCGCTGGGACCCCGATCTCGACCGTCTTTGGGTCTGCCTCCCCGAGTGCGAGTCCGACCGGTATAAAGTCGCACCCGACTTGAGTGTCATAGGCGAAGAGTGCCGGTAGGGCGAACTGGGGAGCTATGTTGCCAGCGCCGATCTGCTGTCCGACCAGCACCCCGATGACCTGAGCGATGACTGCCCCTGGTCCCAGGACCGGCGAGAGGAATGGCAGTCCAACGATCAGCGAGAGTATGACGAGTCCCACGACGTTTCCCGCAAGCGGGGTCAGCACCTGCGCGATCAGGTTGCCGATCCCGGTCGCGTTGATGATGCCGATGAGCAGCGTCACGAACGCGATGAAGGGTAGAACGTTCCTTATGACCTGGTCTATGGCCTGCCGCCCGCTCTGGAACAGCACCCCAACGACGCCGCCCATACCGCGCCCTATCCGGACTATGATCCCCGTGAAACCTCCGGTGACCGGCGCGGCTCCAGCCCCGTTCGAGCCACCCGACTGCGCGAACGGGCTCCTCGCCGCTGCCTGCTCCGCCCCCTCGCCGGCCGCCTCTTGCGTGGAGACCGCTTCTTCGCCGTCGGCCAGGGTTATGTTGTTCTCCCGCACCCCGGAGACGTAGATGTCCTCTGTGATGAACTGAGCCAGCGGACCCGCCGCTCCCACGGGGGTTACGTTGATCGTCGGGATACGCTTGCGGGGATAAACGCCGCACCGGGCCGTCCCGCCGCAGTCTATGACCACGGCGGCGATCTCGCTCTCGGGCGGAGGGGTCCTGAACCCTTCCACCACCTCAGCGCCGCTCAGCTCCGCTATCTTGCGGGCCACCTCCGGTATCTCCCCACCTGTGACCGCGACGATCTTGTTTTTCTCGGCCGTCGGCCGGATGACCAGCGGTCCGCCCCAGCCCTGGGGCCCGCGCTCTATCCTGACGGCCTTGTACTCTCTCTGCTCCATCTTCAGGCCCCCCTACAGCTCCACGCCCTCGCGCCGGGCCAGGAAGAGGGTGATCCGCTCTGTCACCACGCCGCGGATGAAGATTACGATGAGCCCCACGATGAAGTACCGTATGGCCAGCGGTCCCAGGGGCAGATCCTGCTGCTGGATGCCTTGGGCCACGCCTAGATACACGAACAGCTCGGCAGGATTAGCGTGTGGAAAGAGCCCCGTGATCGGGTGCACGAACGATACCGCAGAATCGTAGAACGCCGGCTTGTACTTCTCTTCCAGAAAGACCCCGAAGGTGTAGGCCATCGGATTCGTCAGAAAGAAAACCGCCAGGAGCGGCAACAGCGAATACCGGGTGAAGATGTTCCCCGCAGCGAACCGCGCAGCACGCTGGATCCGCTCCTCCCCGACCAGCGCGATGATCGCGTAAAGCGCGGTGAGCAGCATGATCAAGAGTGGAATTATCCCCGTTACGAAACCGACGAACGTCTCGGCTCCAGCCTGGAACAACCCGATAAACCACTCGGCCGCCCTGGATAAAGCATCGCTGACTCCTTGCATGGACTCTCCTCCTAATCCCTAGAGTGTGTTTCTTCCTCTACCCCACGTCCCTGCTTGACCTACACCGGCATCCCCTCCCGCTCCGCCTTTATCCGATCTATCTGTTCCACGGCCCTGCGGGCAGCGAGCATGGTAGCCTTCTCGTAAGGCCCTTCTCGATCCTCGTCCCGCACATCGTCGATGTGCAACCCTACGAGCTCGGGAGCTTCCTTGAAGCGTGCGAAGACAGTCATGCCGCGCATCCTGAGGGCCTGCCTGACCACTCCGTCCTCGCCGACCACGAGGATGAGAACTACCCCCTTGCCCAGCCGGGCCTTCGCGTTACCGACTCCGACATATCCCTCGCCTCTCTCGCGCGTGATACCGCCAAGAACCTGCCGGTAGTGCTGCATCTGGTAGTAGGTCCCAACTATTTGCAGAAACCACAAAATCCCCAAGACCAACAACAGAAAAGACCAGAACCCCATGTACGCCTCTCTCCTTTCCCTCT
>JAWWQA010000327.1:0-4931 GCA_033854695.1 Rubrobacteraceae bacterium | reverse complement strand
TGAAGCCCGGCGATAGCTTGAACCTCACAGTCGTAACCCCCGACGAAGAACCCCGCGAAGTCACGCTGACCCTCGGCCTCCAGCCCGAGGAGCGCTAATGGCGGGACGCAGTCGCCGGGAGGGCACTCCAGGGGGTGGAGGATCTCTAGATGAGCTGAAGCGTGCCGCTGCCGAGAGGGCGGTAGCCGGGTATGTCGAGAGTGGGATGGTCGTGGGGCTCGGAACGGGCTCGACGGCTGCTTTCGTGATCCGCAGGATCGGGGAGCTCATAGCGAGCGGCGAGCTGCAGAACGTACGGGGAGTACCGACCTCGGCTCGAACGACGGCGCTGGCGCGGGAGGCGGGTGTACCTCTGGTCACCCTGGCGGAGGCGCGTCCTTTGGTCACTATCGATGGGGCCGACGAGATCGGACCCGGCTTCGCCTTGATCAAGGGGCGCGGGGGAGCGCTCTTGCGGGAGAAGATCGTTGCCTACTCGAGCGGCGAGCTCGTCGTGGTCGCCGACGAGTCCAAGCTGGTCGACGCTCTAGGCGCGGGTCCCCTGCCGGTCGAGATTGACTCGTTCGGTTGGGAGAGGACCCTCGAAGAGTTGGCGTCTTTAGGCTGCGAACCTGCGCTCAGGCTTGAAGGCCCGGGCTCCCAGACGGGGGATCCGGACCGTCCGTTCGTGACCGACGGAGGTCACTACACGGCCGACTGCCTCTTTTCTTCTATTCCGGACCCGGCAGCGCTCGAAGAGGAGATAAAACGTATCCCCGGAGCTCTGGAGTGTGGTCTATTCGTCGGCCTGGCCCGGACGGCCGTCGTCGGCAGCCCGGGCGGGACGAAAATCATCGAGGCTTAACTAAAGGTGGCACCGAAGCCTGCTCGGGTTCCGGTGCGGCCCGCGCGCTCTTTCTCGACGACGAGCTTGTAGATCGAATCGTACTCGACGTAGACGGTCGCTCTGCCATCCTCCATCTTCACCTTGAGGTAGTCGTCTTCGACGGAGATCTCAGCCTTATGCTCCACGGTGAAAGTGTCCCTCTTGTCCCAAACTATGAGGTTGGCCTCCTCATCTTGCGCCTCATCCACTATCCTCTTGACGATCTCTCGATCCACGTCTCTTACGCTCCTTTTTTGTGTTCTATGATGTCTCTCGAACCCATTCTACTTTAGAATAAATAGTTTGTTCGCCGCTGTTCCCGGTCGTTCAGCAACTCCGTTACTTAAGCCTAATTCTCATAGAAGATGTCGTTCTTTGATCGCCGTTGTTTGTGGTGGGTTGGTGTAAATCGGTGCACGTAGTGTTCGATATCGAATAGTAACAGTCTCAACACTTCTCGGGATTGCATTCAGGAGCAATACGTTGCTATTGAGAAGTGCTCGGCAGACTCGAACCTGCGATCTCTTGATTCATAACGAGCGGTTCCCTAGGGTCGTAGGCTCAGAGGCCATAGAAGAGGGCCAAGGCTGCTACTATGCCCCGGCCCTCTTTCGACAACCACTAAGCAGCAGCGGAGCTAACCGATCTGAACGGAGCCGCCTTGACTGATGCCGCCTCCACCCCCTCCGCCATTGCTACCACCGCCTCCTTTGTGCTTGTGGTGGTGTCCATCGTTGTTCCCACCGTGATGCCCATGATGCTTGTGCTTATTGTGGTGTCCTGGTTGCGGCCCTGATGGTGGGTTTCCTTCTCCTGGAGGTGGTGGGTTTCCTCCTCCTGGAGGTGGTGGATTTCCTCCTCCTCCCCCCTGCTGCTGCAGCTCAAAGGCTCCTATGTCGCAGTTAAGCTCACCTGCTGGCGCCCCTCCCGGTCTCGGGCCACGCTGCTGGTTGGTGATCGCTCGCTCAGGATTCGTCATCCTATCGATTCCTACGCTCTCCCGCAAAGCATAATCACAAAGTGATTGACAACGTAATTAATAGCGCAAAATCACGTAAAGCGCAAGCGCGCCGAAGCCACAACCCCGCGTCATTTGCGCGAGAGGGAGAGATGTATGGATCCACAGCCCCCAACGCCCAACCTGACGACGATCAAGGTACTCCGGCAACGAGCGTGGGCTTCGGGAGACTATGCGATGTTCGGCGCGACGTTGCTAAGCGAGCTAGTGGATCTCGTGAACCGCTTCAATCGCTCGGGCGATGAGAGGATGGTGGTGCCGAGCGACTACCTGGAGGTCGTGGCGCTCAGGTGCTGAGAGCGTTTCGTGAGATCCAAAGCGGCCTCTAACCACAGCTCGCCGTCTCGTTGGTGGTACGACCCGGCTCCACGACGGTTCCTTGCTGCTCCTCGGGGCTCGTGTAGGGCGCGCGGCCGGGGGGGACTATCTCGTAGAGAAGGTCCCCCTCGACCTGGATGACGGAGAAGCCGGTGTTTTGGAAGTTGCAGAGGTCTACGCTCTTCCCGAGGGCGTAGACCGGTCCCTTCCTGGTGGCCACCCTGGCATCGGCAACGCCGCCGCTGCCGATGTGCTTCGCCGTCGGATACTCATTGGCGGAGGCGCCTGAGGCAGACCAGACCCTTTGAGGGTTATGGGAGGGATACCAGGGGCTTACGAGCGTGAGGTCGCTGCGGCGCTTCTCGACCAGGATCATGTACCAGAGCGGGCTGCGGTGGTGCAGGATGGTAGCGTTAGGCGCGGTCTTTTCGGCTACGGCTTCTACGATCCGGCGCCCCTTTATGTCCTGGCTGCGGTCCACGAGCGGGTAGTCATGCCCGATGTCTGAGACGGCGAGGTACATCATGGGGATAGCGATAAGGAGTGGCGCCGTCGTCCGCAAGAGGAGCGGGGACCGCGCTGCGAGGCGTTCGGCCTTGTCGAGGATCACGCCTGCCCCCACGGCTATAAAGAGGGCCAGCATCAGGTAGCAAGGGATAAAGTAGATGAAGTAGTCATAGATGCCGTACTCGATCGTGTAGATGAGCCAACCCAGGAAAGGCATGCCGAGGAGCAGCGCCCCCGCGCGGTCCCTGAGGAGCATCGCGAGGGCCCCGACCGCTGCGACGAGGAGGAGCCCGGCGTGGAACTCGTCCTGGAGATACCCCCAGAAAGAGGCGAAACGCGAGAGGATCTCGCCCGGCCCGAACGTCCCGAAGGGGATGCCAACCTCGCGGCTGCTGACGAGCTCCCAGAACTCAACGAAGCTGCTAGGGTCGGCCTCACCCATCGGCGGCCCCATTGAGGCCCGCACCGGCAGGTAGAGGTAGGGCGTGAGCCCCAGTATGAAGAGCCCCGCTCCCCCGAAGACGAGGCGCCACTCGAGTAGCTTCCGGCGGTCGACCGCGAAGACGAAGAGCGCGGCGGTGGGAAGGAGGAGACCGCTCGTCAGGTGGTTCGTAAGCGAGAGGCCCATGAGAAAGGCCGCGGCGAGAAGATGCCTATCCTCTCTCGTGTCCCGCCAGATGAGGAGGACGAGGACGACGAGCGAGACGAAGACAGCGTTCAGGGTGTATACCTCGGCGATGATCGCCTGGCTCCAGAAGGTATTCCCGACAGCAAAGGCCAGAGAGCCGATAGCCGCTGCCCAGATCCGTCCACTCAGCCGCAGGCCGGCGAAAAAGAGCAAGAACACTGCTACCGCGCCGAAGACTGCCGAGGCGAGGTTGACCCGGTAGGCGGGGTCGCCGAAGGGCAGGTAGGTGAAGAAGTGGGCGAGCATCGTGTACGTCGGGTAGCCGGTAGGGTGTGTGATCCCCAGAATGTAGGAGTGGACCTGGAGCATGGCCGCGTCGATCAGGTCGGGCCTTTCGTAGTAGAGAACGGTAGGCGCCAAAGTTCTCAGATACAAAAGGAACGCGAAGCCCGAGACGCCGAGGGCCACCAAGAGGGCGCCACGCCGGGAGAGGAATGCCGCGAGGCGCCGCGCGAGGCGCGGCTCGCTCTTTTCGGGCGCTTCTTTGCTTACCAGTGCCACCAGGAGCGTAGGGTACTACAGAGAGGCCCGTCTCCTGTGCGACAACAAAGCGTTCACACCCACGAATCGAGATGACCGAGCACATAGGCGCTGCCCCTTACCAACGCACCGAGGATCGCAAGGGCCAGCGCAACGGTTATTCCGAGTTCCGCAGCAGGCTTCTCGAAGGCGACTCCGAGAGGCTCCTTTTCGACCACCTGCTCGAAAGGTTCCGCGGCATGGGGCTTGTCAAGGCCCGAGGCAAGCAGCGCACCGACTCCACCCGCATCCTGGCCGTAGTTCGCGGTCTTCTCAACTTGAGGCAGTAGGCCAGGCGGGCCGGGATTGAGGGCACCATCTCGCGCTCAGTGAAGACCTGCGGTGTTCGTCGCTCCAGATATGTCGGATTGGCCAGAACCCATCTGCAACACCTGCTCACTGCGGTGGCCTTGAATTTCCTGCGGCTGGGAGAATGGCTCTCAGGTGTGCGTAAACCAAAAACCCGGCGCTCACCGTTTGCCAGATTGATGGTGCAGACGGCGGCTGCTGCCTGATGAATTCGCCAGCAGTATCAAAAGCAGCGGAGAACCAGTTTTCGGGGAGCAGGTCATCCCCCCTAAAGCTCTAGACGAGAGCTCTAGGCGAGAGCTTGCTACCCGGTCAAAAATAGTGCATTTGGATCATACGTCGGGCTTCGATAGTTGGCATCATAGCGGTGGGACGAGTTACCCTGCTGGGGAAAACGGAAAGAAGGAGCGGGATGATAGAGCATTTGGAGACCGAGGTCTGTATCGTCGGGGCCGGATATGCCGGGCTGACGGCGGCACATCGCTAGAGACAGGCTGGTCGATCCGCTCCGGCGAGCGCGCCGCGGAAGAGGTGTTGCAGGCGGGCTAGGGCCGCAATCGCCCGCAGAACATCGCGTGGGGAGTGGGTCCGTGGTCTTTCCCTTAGCTTTTGGGGTGAGTAGGCACCATCGCAAGCGGATCCGCTCAGCCTCAGAGAGGTCGGTCCGATACGTCTTTCTCATGCGAAACAGCATACGTTAGTAGAAA
>JAWWQA010000326.1:0-6512 GCA_033854695.1 Rubrobacteraceae bacterium | reverse complement strand
CTCCTCCACCCTTTCTGCCGTTGCCTCTTCCGCGCCCGGCTCGCGGGTTACCTCTTCAGGCGCGCGCTTCTCCGCGGTCGCGAGGCGTTCGATCTCCACCGCGCGTTCCCGGATGCGATCCCGGATCTCGTTCAGGCGTTCGCGGATCTTCTGCATGTCCTCGGGTGTGTACAGTGGCTCGTCACCCGTACCGACCATCCGCCGGGCGATCGCCAGGAAGTCGACAGGTTTGTCGTCGTCCGCCCCGATCTTTACCACTTGCGGCATGTGGTCGCCGACCTTCTCCAGCCGCTCCAACACCTCCTGCTGAAAGCGGTACTCCAGGATCTCCGGGGCTGCCGCGCTGCTGACCGCGCGGATGTCGAGTGCCTGGGCCTCCAGAAGCGCCGCGTTCGCGTTCGCTTCGCTCTCCGCCTCGACCATGCGTTGCCGGGCGTAGGTGTTCGCGCGGTTCGTCTCGCGCTCCCGCGCTGTGTCCATCTGGGCCTGATAGGTTGCAATCTCCGCGCTGATTGCCGAGAGTGTCTCGCGCAGAGACGCAAGCTCTTTGTTCAGCTCTCCCTCGTTCTGCTCCTTCTTCAGCTGCAGCTCGTACTGGTAGGTATAGGCCTCCTTCGCAACCCGTACCATTTCGGGGGCAGCCAGGTCGATCCGATACTCCTGGCTGGAGGGCTCTGCGTGGGTAATGTTGGCACTCATGAAGCGCACGGCGGGGAGAAACTGCTGGTTCAGGGACTCCAAAAACGTCTGTGTGTTCTCCCCGACCAGGTCGTAAATGTCCTCGGCGCGCTGCTCGTAGATCAAGGTGCGCGTTACCTCGCCGATCGCGTTCTGAAGCTTGTCCGAGAAGCCTTTTGCCCCACCCAGCGTGAAGATGTACTCGGCGGGATCTTCGATGCGAAACTGCAAGAAGAGATCCACGGAGGCATTCACCCGGCTCGAGGTCGGCGCCTCGCGGATCGGTGCGTTGTACGGGTACTCCCTCGTCGTGTTGACGATGTAGCTGACCTGCTTCCACGGGTTGAAGAGCAGCTTGCGCCCGGCGCCAACGATCTCCTCCAGCTTGCCGAACCGGGTGATAAGGGCCTGGCATCCGTCGGGCACCATCACGACGCTCCGCCGCCACCAGCCGAAGATCGCGAACGCCAGCAGCAAGAGCCAGAAGTGTGGCCCGAACAGCGCCGCCCCAAGACCGCCGCCCGACAAGCCAGTCACAATCAGGCTTACGACGAGGCCGAATAGCGCTACGAGACCGATCAGCAGTGACCACAGAGAGAACCGCCGGTTGGGCATCACCACCGGGGAGATGACGTTAGTAAAGTGTCCTACCTGATCCCGCTCAGGGAAGCTGCGGTTGACTATCTCCGCCGCGTCTACCAGCGCCGCGGATCGTCCTTCTATCCGCGTGCTTACCGCTTCACCTAGCTCCCGCGCCGAGAGAAAATCCTGCGCGTCGACGCGAAACTGCTCGAACCTCTCGCCTTCGACGACCTCCGAGGCGGCTTCACGCGCTCGCCGGTTGATATCCATCAGCATCCTCCCCTGACCTTGCCACTATCCCTCTTCATCCCAATCGCATTGTATTACTTACTACGATTGGACTGTCAAGTTGGTTTCGGATGCCCGGAGTTCTATCTCTCTGGCGGCTTGGTACTCTGTTCTGACACAGTACCGCCGGTATAGCTCTTCCGCAACGGCCAGCAACTAAGAGATCGAGCAGCGGAAGTATCATCTCGAGAGCTTGACGATAATACCTTCGGCCCGCGTAGTTGGTCCTCCCTTCGGTCGGTATTAGTCTTTCAGGCGGGATCAGTCTGGCAGCTTGTCAGCAAAGAGGAACGAGTTAGAAGTCTATCTCTCTGCCCACGTTCTGTTCGCGTGCCCTGTCGTAGACGAGGCGGGCGGCGGCCAGGTCTTCGAGGGCGAGGCCCTGGCTCGCGAAGAGGGTTATGTCTTCAGGGCTCTGCCGTCCCTGTACCTGTCCTGCAATTACCTGCCCGAGCTCGCGGACAGCCTCGGGGAGGACGGCGCCGGTTTCTACAGCTTGCAGGAGGTTGCCGGCCTCCAGGCCAAGCTCCTCACGGGAGTCCACGGTGACCAGGCTCGCGCGTTTGACCACGTCCCGGTCGATCTCTCTCTTGAACAGGAAATTGGATCCGGAGGCGTTGACGTGGGCGCCGGGCTTGAGCCACTCGCCCCGCAACACCGGTTCTGTAGCTGAAGTCATTGTCACCACGATGTCCTGTGCCGCGGGCTCCTCGGGGGCTTGGGTGGTCTCTATCTCCAACCCCAATCGCTCGCCCATCTTCTCGGCAAACTCCTTGCGCGACTCCTCAGTGCGGCTGTGGACGATGACCCGGTCCAGCTGCTTCACCGTGGCTATCGCTTCGAGCTGGCTCTCGGCCTGCCAGCCCGCGCCGTAGATACCCAGCGAAGAGGCGTCCTCGCGGGCGAGGTATTTCGTCGCGACGCCGCTCGCTGCGCCCGTACGGAGCTGGCCAAGCTTGTCCGACTGCATGATAGAGAGGAGCTCTCCTGACTCGGGGTCGAAGAGCATCGTGTAGAAGCGGGCGCCGGTACGGGCGACGGTATAGGCTTTGAGGCCCAGGGCCCCGACCTCCGGGGCTCCCGCGAACATCACGTTGAGGCCGCTTCCAGGTAGGGCGATGCGACGACGAGTGCGGTTCGTGGCGCGGCCCTCGGCGTGCTGGCGCAGTATCTCCTCGACGGCGTCAATGGTCGAACGCATGTCGAGAAGGCTCTCGACCTCGTTCTCGGTGAGTAACAGGGTCATCCGGGCCTCCGTTCAACAAGGGTGCCGTACAGTTCTCTGCTTGCTACAATCTTGGGACTCATGAGGGTTCTGGTGATAGACAACTACGACTCCTTTACGTACAACCTCGTCCAGTACCTTGGGGAGCTTGGGGCTGAGGTCCTCGTCCGGCGCAACGACGAGGTCTCGCCGGAGGAGGTTCCCGCTCTCCATCCGGATAGGATAGTCATCTCACCCGGCCCCTGCACGCCGAACGAGGCTGGCATCTCCCTGGAGCTCCTCGAAAAGGCCCCGGAGGGCATCCCGGTGCTCGGCGTCTGCCTCGGCCACCAGGCTATAGGGCAGGCCTACGGGGGAAAGGTTGTGCGCGGTGAACCGGTGCATGGCAAGACCGCGAGGATACTGCACGATGGCCAGGGCGTGTACAAGGGCCTACCGCAGGGCTTCGAGGCTACACGCTACCACTCGCTCGTCATCGAGCCCGACTCGGTGCCGGAGTGCCTGCTCGTGACCAGCCGGACCGAGGATGGCGTGATCATGGGCGTGAGGCATAAAGAACTACCCGTAGAGGGCGTCCAGTTTCATCCGGAGAGCGTCCTGACGCAGAGTGGACGCGAGCTGTTGAAGAACTTTCTGGAGCTCTAGGGGTACGATGCTCCGGGAGACCCTTAGAAAGGCTGCAGACGGGGAACATCTCTCTGCGGGAGAGGCCGAGCGGGCGCTCGAGGAGATCATGGAAGGCACCGTCAACCCGGCGGTGACGGCTGCGCTCCTGACGGCCCTACGGGTGCGGGGCGAGTCGGTAGGAGAGATCGTTGGCTTCGCCCGCGCCATGCGCCGCTTCGCCGAGAAGGTAGAGGCGCCAGAGGGTGTCGTGGACACCTGTGGCACCGGCGGCGATGCGAAGGGTACGATCAACATCTCGACGGCGGCAGCTTTCGTGGCTCGAGGGGCGGGAGTGGTGATCGCCAAGCACGGCAACCGGGCTGCCACGAGCCAGGCCGGCTCGGCGGACGTCCTCGAAGCTCTGGGGGCCGAGATAGGGCTCGGGCCTGAAGAGGTCAGCAGGTGCATAAAGGAGGTAGGCATCGGTTTCATGTTCGCCCGCACCCACCACCCGGCGATGCGCCACGTCGTCCCCGTGCGCGCCGAGTTGCCTTTCCGAACCGTTTTCAACCTACTAGGTCCCTTGACCAACCCGGCGGGGGCCAGACGGCAGCTCGTCGGTGTCTTTCACGGCGACTACGTGCGACCGGTGGCCGAGGCTCTACGGGAGCTCGGCGCGCAGAAGGCGCTCGTCGTGCATGGGGCGGATGGTCTCGATGAGATCACCGTGACCGCCCCAACCCTCGCGGCAGAGGTCTCGGACGGAACTGTTTCGGAGTACGAGATCTCACCGGAACAGTTCGGCCTCCTCCGCCATGCTCCCGACGGCCTCCTTGGTGGCGACGCCCACCTGAACGCCCACATCCTTAGAGACGTCCTCTCCGGCGAGGAGATGGGGGCTGCCCGCGATGTGATCCTGCTGAACGCCGGCGCCGCCATCTACGTCTCCGGCAATGCAAAGAACATCGAAGCAGGGGTCCGTCTCGCGGAAGAATCCGTCGCGAGCGGGGCTGCCATAAAAGCGCTAGAAAGCTTCGTCCGCACTACCCGCCGCCTGGCGGGTGTGGGCGGCGCCGTATGAGCCACCGCCCGACCGTCCTCGACGAGCTCGCCGCCGCCGCGCTCGCGCGTGCCGAGGAGCTTCGCAATCTCACCGATCTCGATAGCCTCTACCAGGAGGCGCTCCTCTTCGAGAAGCGCGACTTCTCCGGCGCGCTTGCCGCGCCCGGTCTCTCCGTAATCGCCGAGATAAAGCGAGCCTCGCCCTCGGCCGGGTTTATAAGCGACGCCGACCCCGCCGAGTGGGCGGCCCGGTACGAGGCCGAAGGCGCCTCCTGCCTCTCCGTCCTCACCGAGCCCGCCCGCTTCAAGGGCTCCCTCGAAGACCTGGACGCCGTGCGCGAGCGCGTCGCCCTCCCCGTTCTTCGCAAGGATTTCACCGTGGACGAGGCGCAGGTGCTCGAAGCGGGTACGCGAGCCGACGCCGTCTTGCTCATCGCCGCCCTCTTCGACGAGGCCACCCTCGCCCGTTACATCTCTCTAGCTGTCGAGCTCGGCCTCACACCGCTCGTCGAGGTCCACGACGAGGCCGAGGCGGACCTCGCGCTGGAGTCGGGAGCGCAAGTTATAGGAGTCAACAACCGCGACCTGCGCGACTTCACCGTGGACCTCGCCACCACCGAGAAGCTCGCACCGCGTCTGGCGGGCGCGACGCTAGTCGCCGAGAGCGGCGTAAAGAGTCCGGAAGATGGACAACGCTTGCGCGACGCCGGGGCGGACGCGGTCCTCGTAGGCGAGGCCGCGATGCGAGACCCGGCGCTCGTGGCGAAGCTCGCCAACTCTCCGTAAGGAAAGCGATTCCCTGGCAAAGGAGTCGGACGCAAGCGGTCGACCGGTTCGAGGTGGAGATTTGGTCAAAGCGTTATTCCATCCGGTGTCGCAACAACCCAGGGTTTGGTTAAGTGCTACTCAGAAACGGGAGCGTTATGATGACTACTGAGCGTCGCCTTCTCGAAGATGCCTACAACGCTTTCAACGCCCGCGACATCGACGCGGCTCTGGCCGCCATGCACGTCGATGTTTGCTGGCCGAATGGGATGGAGGGTGGGAGTGTTTATGGTCACGATGGTGTTCGTGACTACTGGATGCGTCAGTGGGAGGTGATCGACCCATACGTCGAACCGCTGCGCTTCGAAGCAGATAAGGCAGGACGAATAGTGGTCGACGTTCGTCAGCTCGTTCGCGACCGGAGCGGGAACGTTATGGTGGACGAGATGGTCCAGCACGTTTACCTGATCGAGGACGGTCTCGTCCGGAGTATGGAGATCCGAGAGCACCGGGCGTAGCCACAAAAAGGAACGCTCATGCGGAGCGCGTCAGCTAACCATCGATCTCATGCAGTACTCCGGACGGCTGAACCAAAGCATCATTAGATAGTGAGATCCAAAGGACATGGTGCAGCTAGATAGAAGAGACCTCTGGCCGTGGCTCGCCATTGCCGTCACTCTGGCGGTCGCCACCTTCCAACTGCACTACCAGGGACGCTTGTGGCTGTGCTCCTGCGGACAATTCTTCCTGTGGGTGGGTGATGCCCGTAGCTCCGATACTTCCCAACATCTGCTCGATCCCTACAGCTTCACGCACGTGCTGCACGGGTTCATCTTCTGCTGGTTGATAGGGTTGATAGCACCGCGCCTGTGGTGGGCTTGGCAGCTCTGGCTGGCGGTCGCGGTCGAGGCGGTATGGGAAGTGGTCGAGAACTCGGACTTCGTCATCCAGAGGTACCGCGAAGCCGCCGGTGCGCTCGGCTATTTTGGAGACACGATCGTCAACTCGCTCGGCGACATAATGATGTGTGGCTTCGGGTTCGTACTGGCCCGGTATCTGGGGTTCGGACGTTCACTAGCACTGTTCGTCACGGTGGAGGTAATGCTACTCTTCTGGATCAGGGACGGCCTGGTTCTGAATATCCTGATGTTGATCTACCCGGTAGAATGGATCAAGCAGTGGCAGGCTGGCTATTAATTAACCCCGTGATCTTCAGAAAGCGGGAGGACTTGGGTGAGTGCGAGTATCGCTGCTGAGTTGGTGTATTGGACCTTGCAGCATCGCTCCTTCTCTGGGACATTGTACT
>JAWWQA010000325.1:0-5838 GCA_033854695.1 Rubrobacteraceae bacterium | reverse complement strand
CCCGCTTCCGCGGCGCGCCAGACCTCTTCCGCGAGCGTCAGGATGGCGCGGCCGTCGCCATCCGCCATTTGGATCAGCGCTTCGCGCGCATCATCATCGAGCGGCAGCGTCTTGCCTTCGGCTTCTTCGGCGCGAGTAAGGAGCGCGCGCAAGGCGTCCTCATCAAGCGCTTTGAAAATCAGCACACGCGCACGCGACAAAAGCGCCGCGTTCAACTCGAATGATGGGTTCTCCGTCGTCGCCCCGACGAAGTCCACGAGGCCTTCTTCCAGGGCGGGCAGCAGGGCGTCCTGCTGGGTCTTGTTGAAGCGGTGCACTTCGTCGACGAACAAGATCGTTGCCCGCCCCTCGAACTTGAGACGTTCGCGGGCAGCGTCTAAAGCGCCCCGCATCTCTTTCACCCCACTCGTTACGGCGCTCAAGGGGACGAACTCCCCTTCCATCTCCGCCGCCAGGGCACGTGCGAGCGTCGTCTTACCGGTCCCCGGCGGCCCCCAAAGGACGATCGCTCCGATTCGTCCGTTCTCCACCGCCGTCCGCAAAGGAGCGCCGGGACCGGTGAGGTGATCCTGTCCAACCACTTCATCCAGGTTCTTAGGACGCAAACGTTCGGCCAGCGGCGCCCTGCGGGCTAGAGCGTCAGCACCTTGCGCATCAAAGAGGTCCACATAATTAGTATAGCCCCGCGGCGTCCTATCGGGCTGTTCAGGACTCCCTGGTATACCTCTCGTCGTGCTCGCGGCGCTGGCGGTCCATGCGGCGAGCCGCTTCGAGGACGTCCGAGGGGTGAAGGCTCCTAAGGGCGCCAGTCTCGAGGACCTGCTCTACGGAGTGCTCGGGGATCATCATCCACTCTGCCGCGTGCGGCACCGGCAGCGGCTTGTTCTGCACCCTGTATATTGCCCAAACCACCCAACGCCCCGAGCGCGAACCGGACAAGAACCTCAAAGACTACACCTCCAGCGTACGATTTCTGAATATGCCATTCTACCCAAGTGTATGACGCTCGTTGGTCAGCGTGAACGCAGGCAAACGAATAGTCGTTCACGAGCTACAGAGGATCGCCTGCCGCCGGGCGGGTTTAATGCTGCGTAGAACGAGTAACGTACCGGGATCTCCCGTGTACAATACCTTGCGTGAGAACGCAGGACTTCTACGAATTGGTCGAGACGGCGCTCGAGGAGCTGCCGCCCGAGCTCGCGGAGCTTCTGGACAACGTGGCGATAGTCGTGGAGGACTGGCCGGAGTACTCAACTCCGCTCTTCTCCGGGGAAGATGCCGGTATGCTCTACGGACTCTATGAAGGGGTGCCTTTGACGAAACGGGCGGCCGGATACTACGGGGTTTTGCCTGATAAGATCACCATTTTCCGGGGACCTTTGGAGCGGGACTTCCATCGTGAGCAGCTCGAGGAGCAGGTGAAGATTACGGTAGTGCACGAGATCGCCCACTACTTCGGTTTCGACGACGATCGTATCGAGAAACTGGGTTGGGGATGAAGGACGCCAGGGAAGGCTCGGTCGCCATGAAGCAGGCCATAGAGGCCCCGGCTTCGGACGTCGAGGCCTACATAGGGGACTTCCGCAACGCAAAGGAGTGGATGGTCGGCGTCGAGGGCGTAGAGCGCCTGGCTGAGGACTTATACCGCCTTCTGCTGGAGAGCCCGGTCGGCAAGCTCGAGCCCGAGGTGAGGATCCTGGAGCACGGCGGCAGCCTCATTCGCTGGGCCTACACCTCGGCCCTCGAGGGCGGCGGCGAGGTCGTGGTAGTCCCGGCGGAAGACGGCCCCTCCTCGTGCATCGTCTCCTACACCGGCGAATTCAGGCTGAAGGGCAAGATACTGAACCGCGCGGCCCGCTTCGTCGGTATGGAGCGGTTCGCCCGCAAGAACGGCGAACGCTCGCTACTCCGGCTCAAGCACCTCATGGAAGCGAGACGTTACTGATGACCGTGGGCCCTCTAGAGATCCTCCTCGTCCTCTTCGTCGTGCTCTTGATCCTCGGTCCCCGCCGCATAGCCGACATGGGGCGCTCTCTGGGTCGCGGCGTCCGCGACTTCAAGCTCGAATTCGACAAGAAGGAAGAGCTCCCCGGCGAAGAAAAGAAAAAGCCTACCCGGAAACCCTAAAACCTCTCTCCGAGTTGTAGGGGTGGGTTTGAAACCCGCCCCTACAATTACAATCCCAAAGTCACCCGTCCTCCAGGTCCTACATGGGCGTTTGAGGGCTTGCGGTCCACGCCGGAGAGGTCTTCGCCGGCGTCTTGCAGGTAGATGCGGGGTTCTTTCACGGCAAGGCCCGGGTTGAGGGTATAGGTCCGCCAAGTAACATCGCGCCAGGTGAAGGTAAGGGCGATCGGCGGCTCTTCTCCCTCACCTATGTCGGCGCGGACTCGTGGCTGGCCCAGAGATTTCGAGATCGAACCGATCTCCTGCAGGTGCTCGGATTCGTTGAAGAGGTCTATGGCGGCCCGAAGTCTGTTTTCCGGCTCGGCCATGCGCCGCCGGAGCTCGTACTCGAGGTCGAGCTCAGCCCGCATCTGGTCGATCGTGCCCCTGAGACCGACAACCTCGTCCTCGCGCTCTTCGAGGTCACGCTCTAGCCCTTCTACCCTCCTCAGGGCGTCTTTGAGGGCCATGTCCTTGCGGGAGACCACGCTTTGAGCTTCCCGGCTGTGGGTGGCCAACGCCTGAGTTTTCTGGGCGAGCAGGTCTTCGAGACGCCCGATATCAGCTTCGCGCCGGTCGATCTCACGCTCCAATCGCGCCATCCGCCGGTCCTGTCCCTCGCGCCGGCCGCGCCGCGTGCGCTGCTCATCCTCTAGTTTGCTTAGCCTCTCCCTGAGCCGCTCCAGCTCCTCCTCGAGATCCCGTACGCGCAACTCGCCTGCCTCCAGACGCGCTTGAGCCTCATCGGCTGCGAGCCTGGCAGCGGTCAGCTCATCGTACAACTCCTTTATGTGTTGGTCCTTGGCTCCAAGCCGCCTCCGGAACTCGTCGGGGTCAGCAACATCCGCACTGGGACGCTCGCTATCCTCTGAGGGAGTCTCCCCCACCACAACCTCCCCCTTAGGATCTTCGTCCACCGCGGGAGCGTTCTCCGGCAGGTTCTCCACCTGTTCTTGCCCGTTCTGGTGATTCGGCCTCCTGGCAGCCTCCTCGGCTTCACGCCGGTCCGTCTCTTCCACGGCCTACTCCTCCTTCGTGGGTTTGCCGTCCGGTTCGCTTTGGGATCCTCCCTCGGCGTTGCTTGCCTCCTTCGCCCGGGCAGCCCGGCGCTCGGCACGGCGCTTCTCCCGCTCCTCCGGAGAGAGCTTCTTGCGCTCTCCGTCCTCGCCACCGTCCTCTGTCTTGTCCGCGGCCTTCGCCTTCTTCGGCGTCTCCTCATCCTCCTCTTCGGCGGGTTTGGGGAGGCCGGTGATCTCGGAGACCTTCGCCAGGATCTCCTCCGCCTTCGGCCTCTCTCCTACCCAGGCGTGGACGACCTTGTGGTCGGAGTCCACGATGAACGTCGCCGGGCGGGCGTACTTCCCGTGCTCCTTGTCCTTCTCGAGGAGGCCGTACTCGCGGGTGGCGATACCTGCGTAATCATAGAGGACGTACGACTTGATGCCAGTCTCACGCACGAAGCTACGCGCCTCGCCGGGCTCGCCGAGCCCGATGCCGACTACGGAGGCTGCGGCAAGGTTGATCTCATCTTCCTTCGACACCAGGTCCTTGAAGTACGCCACGTCCTCCTCAGACCAGCCACCACTGTAGAAGACCACGACCACGGGTCCGCGCGCGGTCCTCATGCTCAGCCGGAGCTGCCCCCCCTGGGCGCTCGGCAGGTGGAACTCCGGGGCCTCGCCTCCGACCTCCGGCACCGGTAAGGACTTGGTACGCGCCATGGGCATCCTCCTTAGCTTATCTAACGCTTTGCCTCCCGGAATATTACAGCCTCATCGCCCCTTTGGCCCGCTCGAGCACCGGTGACCGTCTATGCTCGATCCGCCACTAACTCAAGAGGGGCCTCAACCGCACCATCTGACCCCGAAAAGATACCGGGGCAAATAGGCCATTTGGGGATGCACCGACCCCTCCTTCGAAGATACACTTGCTACTGGGTAACGCTCCGTTTTGCCGGACCCTTTCCTTCTCGCCTTGTTAGAGGAGAAAAGAGACAGAAGTGGGAGACGACGAGGTACGCCTAAGGAGACACATAATCCACCGTCCGATCACAGCTGGGCGTTATGGCCAGCACGGCCAAACCTGATCGTCACCGGCATAAAACACCGGCAGGTACTATCGCCGCCTCCGTGAACGGCCAGGGCGTAGTTGGCGTCGCGCCGAACGTCCAGATCATGTCGCTCAAGGTCCTCGCGGGCATTACCGTGATCGGCAAGATGGTCGATGCCCAAAAGGCCGTCCTCGCAGCGCGGCCTCCCACTTTGCCCTAGTGGCGATGCTTGCGATGTTTGTGCGTTGTGGCTTTGGTTTTGCAAACATACTCGTCTGTGTCGCTCACCTTGCCAAAGAATACACAGGAAGAGAAATCCTTTTCAGTCTCTCTGCTCCTAAAGCTGACATTGTTAGTCTGCATCGTACCCGAGCCGGTGAAAGTCTGACTCGCCTCAGACGGGTCAATGGTGTTCGTACATTGGTCAAAAGTGTTGGGGTTACAGAAGACAAAAGTCGAGCTCGGTGCGCTGGTTCTATTCTTCTTGGCCTCAGCGTTGTGGGCGAAGGTTATCGAGAGGACCATCGCTATCGCCAGCGTCGCCACCAAGACCAACAAGAGCCACCCACCCGAGAGTCTGGTTAGCTTTTCTGAGGACAATTTGGTCATCTCCTCTTCGCTAGGGGCGAGGTGACCAGCCCTGCCTGGATCGCAGTCATCTTTATTATCGGCAGGCGTTAGGGATTTGTATATATGTCAGGTGGCCCTTTTTTATTGATGAACGCAACTTACCCGCTCCCTCCAACCATCTCGAACCTCTTCCTCCCCTCTCGCTCCCTAATGCTACTCTCTTGTTCGTCAAAGGCGTGGCACCTCCCAGCATATTTGTGCGGCCAGTACGATCGAGTAGCCGAACCGCTACCGCTCAAGCCTCTCCACGACCTGGTCCAGGTATCTGAAGAGTTGGCGCACGCAGGTCCGGAAAGCAGACATGGAATGCCCATAAGGGTCGGAGATCCCCTCTTCAGAAGGAGCGCGTTTTGCATACTCCAGAAGGGTATAGATCTTGCGCGAAGAATCTCCGAAGAGCCGGCGAAGCTCCGCAACATGCCGCGGAGTCATGGCGAGCACGAGGTCGGCCTCTTCTAGCATCCTCTGGCTCACCTGCCTCGCGCGATGGCCTTTGGTGTAAATACCGACCTCCTCCAGCGCCTCACTCGCTTTCGGGGCCATAGGCTCGCCTTCGAGTGCCGCAACACCGGCGCTCTGTGCGCGGAAAGGAAGCATTCTATCCTCGGCCAGGGCGTTAAAGATCTCCTCGGCCATAGGGCTGCGACAGATGTTCGCCGTACAGACAAAGAGGATCTTCTTCGGCTCTTCTGCTCTTGTCATACCCTCAGTCAACTGTTTGTCATGTCTCGCAACGACAAATTCTCAACGCTTCCGTTTCACTGCCGATCGCCCCTTCTTTTGGCATGCTTCACTTCTTCACATGTGCATTATACGAAAGATCTCCAGAGCAAAAGGCCTGCAATCTAACTGCTTCGCTTCAGGACCACAAAGTAGCGTGGCTACCCCTCCATCCCTCCGCTTGGAGGTTGTTCAAGAGAACATAAAGAAAGGCATATAGTCCTTCTCTAACATAATAGCCAGCTCGAGCAAACCAGAGCGAGGGTACCGTA
>JAWWQA010000324.1:0-4688 GCA_033854695.1 Rubrobacteraceae bacterium | reverse complement strand
CTCTGTGTCCAAGCTCTACCAGGACCTCGCGGGGGTCCATTTCGTACCTCTCGGCGGCCCGCTTGGCGTGCAACAAGAACGTAGAGTACACCCCTGCATAGCCTATGGTTATGGAGTCACGGTCAGGGAAGGGCTGAAACGGCATCATCGGCGCTATGACGTACTCCGCGGCGTCCATCAGCTTGAAGGCGTCTAGCCCGCTCTCAACCTCCATCTTCTCTAGAACCGCCGCCAAGAGCTCTGTGGGAGCATTGCCCGCTCCCGCCCCAAGGCCCCGCAACGACCCGTCTAGCTGGTCGGCTCCGGCCTTCAGCGCCGCCAGGCTGTTACCTATGGCCACCCCCAGGTTGTTGTGGGCGTGGAATCCTACCTGGGTATCCAGGTTCTCCTTGAAAGCCTTGACCTTGGCACCTGCTTCCTCGGGGAGCATCGCTCCGGCTGAGTCTACGATGTACACGCAGTCCGCTCCGTAGGACTCCATGAGCCTGGCCTGCTCAACTAGCTCCTCAGCAGGGCGCATGTGAGCCATCATCAAGAACCCTACCGTCTCAAGGTCCATCTCCTTGGCCATCTCAAAGTGCTGCTGGGAGATGTCTGCCTCTGTGCAGTGGGTGGCGATGCGCAAGACCTTAACCCCACACTCCACCGCTTCCTTGAGCTGCTCGACAGTGCCGACACCGGGGAGAAGCAGCGCCGCGATCTTCGCCCGCTCACAGACGCTGGCGGCCTCTGAGATCAGGTCCATCTCTGGTGTCTTTGAGAAACCGTACTGGATGGAGGATCCTGCTAGTCCGTCTCCGTGGGTGACCTCGATCACCGGGACCCCACCTTCGTCCAGGGCTCGCGCTACATCGCGTACCTGCTCGTTGGTGAACTGGTGGCTCATCGCGTGGGAGCCATCACGTAAGGAGGTGTCAGTAATACGCACCGCTTTCTGTGAGGCCTCCTGTGTCATGCCACTACCTCCTCTACCCCTAAGAGGTGGCGGGCGAACGCCCCGCCCACCTTCCTGGCAGAGGCTGTCATGATGTCTAAGTTACCCGAGTACTTAGGCAAGAAATCCCCTGCGCCTTCCACCTCCAAGAACATCATCACCAAGGGCTTCTTACCCCAGGGTGTCTCCCGCTCATCAAAGGTCGGACCGTTCTTTAGCTGGTAGCCGGGTACGGCCTTTTGTACCTCGGCCACAACCTCCTCCACCGATTCGGTGATCGCCTCCTCGTCTACCTCCTCGTTCTCCGGAACAATGTAGATGGTGTTGCGCATTATCAAGGGTGGATCTGCCGGGTTTAGGATGATGATAGCCTTGCCCTCCTTGGCCCCTCCTATCTCCTCCAACCCCCGAGCGGTCGTAAAGGTGAACTCGTCTATGTTCTGCCTGGTGCCAGGACCTGCCGAGAGGCTAGCCACAGTGCTCACCATCTCCGCGTAGCGCACAGGGGTTACCCGTGAGACCGCATAGGCCATCGGAACGGTGGCCTGAGCCCCACAGGTCATCAGGTTGACGTTGTCCGCCTCCAGGTGCTCGGTCAAGTTAGCCACCGGGACCACATAGGGACCACGAGCAGCGGGGGTAAGATCCACGGCTATCTTGCCGGCTTCTTTTAGCATCTTGGCGTGGCGTACGTGGGCTTTGGCGCTGGTGGCATCGAAGACGATCTGTATCTCAGGGTCGTCCAGCACTGGTTGGATACCCTCGTGAGTGGTGGAGATCCCCTCATCGCGGGCACGTTTTAGGCCCTCGGACTCGGGCTCTATGCCGGCGAGCATCACAAGCTGCATGTGTCCTGGCTCTTTTAGCAGCTTGTACATAAGATCGGTGCCGATGTTCCCCGAACCCACAATGGCGACTTTTATCTTGTCTTCACTCACGTACCCTGTACCTCCGTTTCGTAGCCGGGATATTCTTTCAACTTGACGCCGGCATCCTCCGAGATGCGCCGGGCCGCATCGAGGATGGCCGCAGTGTATTCCTCCTTTCTTGGGCAAAACCGGTAAGCCGGTATCGACAAACTAACAGCCGCAACTACCGTTCTTATGGAGTCATAAATAGGAGCAGCCACACAGCACAGGCCGATCGTGGTCTCTTCGTTATCGTAAGCATAACCTCGTTCTCGTACGCGCTCGAGCTCCTCGGCCAGAACGTCGAGGTCGGTAATGGTGTTCTCTGTCAGCTCCGGTATCCCCTGGTCCTCGAGCCGCTCGGCGACGTACTCCCACTCGCAGTGAGCCAGCAAGACTTTGCCGACACCGCTGCTGTGCGCCGGTAGTCGGGCGCCGGCTCGCGTGATCCGAATCTTTACCGCCGGGATGGGCTGTAGCTTCTCGAGATATACCGCCTGCACACCGTCCAACACCGCCAGATGTACAGTCTCCCCCCAGGTTCTAACCAGCTCTTCCATCACCCTACGGGCCTCGACACGGAATCCGGTGGTATCCAGGAGGGTCTGGCTCAGTTCGAACAACTTCCATCCCAACCGGTATCGTCCTTTGACAGTACGGCTCAGCAACCTCTGATCCGCCAGGTCGGACATCAGCTCGCTAATCGTCGATTTCGGAAGCTTCAAATCCCTCGCCACTTCACTCACGCCCCACTCAGGTCGTTCGAGAGAGAACAGATCCAACACCCGCATAACTTTGTTGATAGTACGCGACATCTAGCCGACCCGCTTCGCAAATTCCCCAGTCTTCGTTTCCTGAATACTAGGTTCTCGTAAAGCCCAAAGCAACGGAGATGTTCGAATATAACGAACACTCGACAACCGGTTCTCGAGATTCACGTTAGTCCACCGGCTTACCAGAGAGTCTACACCCCCTCCACAACGTCGCCGATTCAGCGTCGCTCCGTACGATGCGCAATGGCCGGGAAGCCTCAGAGTACGCGCCGCGCTGCTAAAGTAGCCGGATGAAGACCAACTTCGGTGCTTCAGCGCCGTACACCATCGGCGTCGAGGAGGAGTTTCAACTCGTCGACCCCGTTACGCTCGCTCTCGTCCCGGCCATAGACGACGTGCTTGCCGGCCGCGACGCCGCGAGACTCTCCGCAAACTCCTTGACCTCCGAGCTCTTAGCCTCCTTCCTGGAGGCGCGCTCCCCGGTCTACGATACGGCGGCGGAGCTGGCGAAGGAGCTGCCTATCCTGCGACGGAGGGTGCGGGATCTCGTCGAGCAGCGCGGGGTAAGGCTCGCGGTGGCGGGGACGCACCCTTTCAGCGATTCTACCGCGCAGCAGGTCACAGGAGAGCAACGTTATCACAGGATGGAGGAGGAGCTGGGCTGGACGGCGCGAATGCAGGCCATCTACGGGCTGCACGTCCACATCGCCGTCCCGGATGAGGTGCATGCGATCCGGGCGGTCGCGACACTCTCGCGGCACGTGCCGCTCTTCATCGCCCTCTCGGCTAACTCCCCATTCTGGCACGGGTCCGACACGCGCCTCTCCTCGGCGCGTGTCAAGATCTTCGGCCTCATCCCTCGCTCGGGACTGCCGCCCAGCTTCCGCTCCTGGGAGGACTTCGAGAGCTACGTGGACGCACTGGTCGGCGCCGGGAGCATCCCCGACTACTCCTGGTGCTGGTGGGACGCCCGGCCCCACCCGCAGCTCGGCACCGTCGAGCTGCGAGCGCCAGACGCCCAGACCGATGTCGCTCGCACCGTATCTTTAGCCGCCCTCGCTCAATGCCTCGTGGCGACTGCCGGCGAATACCCCTCCGAAAACCCGTTCCTCACAGAAGAGAACAAGTGGCGTGCCACCCGCTACGGCCTCGACGCCCGCCTCCACGACTTCTCGACCGGCCGGAGCGTCATCGCCCGTGAAGCTGCCCGGGATCTCGTAAAGGCGTTACGCCCCGTTGCTCAGGACCTGGGATGCGAAACCGAGCTCGAAGGCGTGCTGGAGATCACGGAGAGCGGAACCGGCGCCGAAAAACAGCGCGCCGTTTTCACAAAGCGTGGTTCCCTGAAAGATGTCGCCGAGTACATAGCCGACGGCTGAGCGCTCGTCGGCTACCAGCCATCGCCAGCGGCAACCTCGGCACCTCTGTCTCGAGCTCCATCGTCTTCAACAGCCGACTCCGCAGCCGTCGTGCCAAAGACCAGGGCCGCGGCGAGTCCGCTCGTGTACCCGCCTACTGAGACTCCGCCAACTTCGACTCCGGCGGCGTAGAGACCGGGGATCGGCTCTTCCGTTCGGCGCAGTACCCGGCAGCCCGCGTCCACCGCGAGCCCACCTATCGTATGTGTTATGGATGGAGCAACCTCCACGGCTACGAACGGAGGAATTTGCACGGGCGCGGCCGGATCGCTCCTCGGGGGTGAGAGTTCGCCGCCCTTCCCGCCCATGACTGCGCCGTTGTACTCGCTAAGCGTACGGAGCATGTTCTCACAAAGCACTCCATGCTCTGCGAGCCTATGCGCCAGATTCTCCAGGCTTTCGGCTCGCAAAACGGTTCCTCCGACGCGCTTTGCCATCGCGACCATCTCTTCTACCGTGCGATCCCGAACGCATCTCCGAAGACCCACCGCGTCCACGATGTACCAGGCACGGAGACCTGACTGGCGAGCCGTGGCCTTTACGAGCGCCGTCTCCGACCAGTCGGCGGCCTCGTCGGCATAGCGCTCGCCGCTACGGTTGATCGCCACAGCGTGGCGGCCATAGAGTTGGGAAACTTCGACGAACTCTTCCGGAG
>JAWWQA010000323.1:0-3278 GCA_033854695.1 Rubrobacteraceae bacterium | reverse complement strand
GCTCGCACGGGGGAGTTGATCGTCAAGGAGTTCGCTCAAAACGCACCGCAGCGACATACGGTCGTCCTGGACCTGCACTGTCGAGGAATCGGCGCCCCCGAGGTCGAGGTCGAGGACGCCGTCTCTGCAGCGGGTTCTGTGCTGTGGCACCTCGCCCGGGAGGGCTTGCCGTTCCGCCTCCTGTGCACGAACAAGG
The DNA here is from genome assembly GCA_033854695.1 of Rubrobacteraceae bacterium. Lineage (GTDB taxonomy): Bacteria > Actinomycetota > Rubrobacteria > Rubrobacterales > Rubrobacteraceae > Rubrobacter_F. The sequence goes on along the minus strand of JAWWQA010000323.1, from coordinate 3,082 downwards.
CGCGCGGTGCGATCACATTCGGCGCCGACGAGGCGACTTACTGGCGCGCAATGGACCTCCTCGCCCTTGTGCAGGCCGATGGCGACGTGGAGCCGGGCGATTTCCTCGATGAGAAGCTGCGCGAAGAACGAGAGGAGTTGGGAGAGGGGGTGGTTCTGATCTCCCGCTCTCTAGGCGACATCGTTGTGAAGAGCGTCGAGAAGCTCCGGGCGGCGGGGCTCTCGGTAGTCATCGTAGCGCTAGCCGCCCACACCTACCGTTCCGGGGGCGCGTCGTCCAGGCGCGAGGTCCCCTTCGATGAGGACATCCGACGGCTGAGGCTGGCCGGGGTAGAAGTGTGCGTCCTGAGCCGTCCCGGGGGGATGGCCGCCTTCGCCGGAGGACAGGGAGCTGCGAACACCCGGGGAATGGCGTAGCGGTGGCTGGCTGGAAAGTAAGGCTGCCACTGTACATCGCGGGGCTCGCGACCGGTGGAGCGTTCAGTGTGTTGTTCGACGGTGGAGCTATGCCCTATGTGCTCGGAGCGGCGCTGGTAGCTCTCCTCGTGGGATCGGCGGGGATGTACAGGTTTATTCTGCTCTTCCCGGCGGCGGGTCTCTATACGCTCATAGCTGTTTACGGGACGCCGCCGTGGAGTTTAAGCGGCTGGCGGCGGCTCATCCAAGAGATCGGTCAGGATCTCTACGAGGTGGTGGGGATCACCTACGCCAACCCGGTCCCGTACGAGGTGCATCCTGGTCTGCTGGTCGTTCTGATCCCGATAATCATAATCGTGGTGGCCTTCGCTACCTCGGCCGCCCTCTATGAGGAGAGCCCGGTGGTCTCGGTCGCCGTGCTCGGCCTGACTATCGGCATAGTGAGTACCATCTCGTTCGAAGCCGGCGTCGGGACATTCTTCGCCGTGTTCCTCGTCTCGGGCACCTTCCTCTTGCTCCTCACGGGCGACGGGGCAAAGCAGAGCGAAGGCTCTATGGCGGCTTTTCTGGCAGGGGCGTTGGTGGTTGGGGTGGTGCTCGCGCTACCCAATGTGCCCTATGCTGAGGAGGTGATCCGGCCGGCTTTGATCGACTGGACCAGGGTCGGGCCGGGCGGTGCCTCGCGTCTGGGGGTCGAGGTGGATGTCGGCGACTACCTGACCACGGGACGCGACACGGAGCTCATGCGGATAAAGAGCCCGGAGCCCCTGCTCTGGCGCGGAGGCACCCTGGATAACTTCGACGGCGTCAGGTGGTCCTCGACCGTGGAGCCGGGGGAGGACGATGGCGACGAGATCTCGCCAGACGTTCCGGCCCGCCAGGTAGTGCAGAGGGTCGAGGTCCTGGATGCCGAGACTAGCCTCCTCTTCGGAGCGTACCGGATCCAGAGCGTCTCCATACCCTACGTGAGCGAGGGCTCTGACGGCTCCTGGACTTCCGCGCGCCTTCTCACCAAGGATTCCTCCTACCGGGTGCTCTCCCAGATACCCCAACCCTCGCTCGCCCAGCTCGAAATTGCAGGAGCCGACTACCCAGCGGCCGTGCAGAAGAAGTTCCTCCAACTCCCCGCAGACCGGCCCGAGATCCTGCGCGAGACGGCGGAGAAGATCCAAGCCGACTACGAACCTCAAACGCCCTACGACGCCGCCAGAGCCATCGAGCGGTACCTGATCTACGATGGCGGCTTTACCTACAACTTGGACGCGGATTACAGCCGGGCCGACAGGGCAATAGAGAGGTTCCTCGGCGATGATAAGGAGGGCTTCTGCACCCAGTTTGCAACCTCGATGGCGCTTCTCACGCGTGAGTTCGGTATTCCTTCCCGGGTCGTCTACGGGGCCACCACGGGCAGGACGGTAGATGCGGACGAGTACCTCATCACCGGCTCCAATATGCACACCTGGGTAGAAGTCTACTTCCCCGGCGTCGGCTGGTACCCCTTCGACCCGACCCCCGGCTTCTCCGTCCCGAGCGCAATGGAGGCAAACGCCCCCCGCCCCGAGTTGCCCAACGACCTGTCCTACGTTTCCTCCGAAGCTCCGGCCCTCAAAGGGCGGCAAGTCTCCGAGCCCGCCCCCGAACAAGAGACCTGGGCCGACGACTCCACGAGCGCAGAGTCTCCCATCTGGGTCCGGTACGCGTACATATTCTCGCCTGTTCTCCTGCTCTTCCTCTTCCTGGCTGCCGTACCTTTGGTTAAGATAGCGCTCGCCGCACGCGGACGGCCGGAGGACCTCTACCGGGACCTCACAGGCCGGTTGCGAGATGTACTGCCCCTCGTGAGTGGGCCTGGAGCGACCATTGCGGACTCGCCTGCCCTCACCCCGATCGAGCGGTTGCTCCTGCTCGCCGGGGTTGCCGGAGTCGAGACTGGCCCGTTTCGCGATTTCGCACGGGTCTACTCAGAGAGTCTCTACGCGCCGGCCCCGCGCTCGAACGTCAAACACGCCTACCGCAGAGCCCTGCGCGAGTACGAGAAGCTCCCCCGGTGGAAGCGTGTTTTAGGTGCCATTAACCCTGCTTCGCTCTTCATCCGGGCGCGTCGACGTCTCGCGGCTCATAAGGCGTGGCTCGGGAAGGCGCTTCGCGCGAAGGCCAAGGGGCGAAAGGTGTTTCGCGGAAAGCGCTAGTGGGGCCATTCGAAGTTCGCGTTGATTTGCGTGGGTAGCGGTGTAATAATTATTTTTACCGAAATGACACGCTACAGCATTCCGTGGGAGGTGCTGATGGATCAGAAGACGACCATTCTCTCGATCACTGACAACGCTGCCGAGAAGGTCAAGGCTCTAATGGATCAGGAAGGCGAGGAAGACCTCGCGCTGCGCGTCGGCGTCAGGCCCGGGGGCTGCTCCGGCTTCCAGTACTCGATCTACTTCGACGATGAGCTCAACGATGACGACGAGGTCATCGAGACCAAGGGCATCAAGGTTCTCGTCGACGCCATGAGCGTCCCCTACATCATGGGCAGCGAGTTCGACTACGTGGACGGTCTCATGGGTGCCGGCTTCGCCGTCAACAACCCCAACGTCCAGGGTGGCTGCGGCTGTGGTAGCTCCTTTACCTGCTAAACGAGATAAGTAGCGATAACCGAAGCCTGGAGCCTTAGG
>JAWWQA010000322.1:0-9840 GCA_033854695.1 Rubrobacteraceae bacterium | reverse complement strand
GTTCTGGATGCTTTGCACAAGTCGTTCGAGGACCACTGGAACAGGGAAGCGGGGACGATGCTCGTCGACGGTTACGGCGCGGAGATAAACGATGGGTAAGAGCGTGGTCGTCGCTACGAGCGGCGGCGTGGACTCGGCCGTGACAGCCCTGCTTCTCAAAGAGGCTGGCTACGAGGCAGTCTGCGTGACCTTCCGGCTGCACGACGGGGAACGGGGGAGCCGCTCCTGCTGCTCGCCGGATACAGTTCTATTCGCCCGGGATACGGCTCACAGGATGGGCCTGCCGCACTTCACGCTCAACCTCAAGGAGCTCTTCAACAGGCGGGTCATGCAGGATTTCGTCGGCTCGTACGTCGCGGGCAAGACGCCCAACCCGTGCGTGGCGTGCAACGCCCACGTCAAGTTCCACGCCGCCTCCTTCCTTGCCGACAGGCTCGGATTCGACCACGTCGCAACCGGCCACTACGCCCGGGTAGTCGAGGAGCCTGGTGGTGTCACGATGGCCCGACCAGTGGACGTCAGGAAAGACCAGACGTACGTCCTATGGCCGGTTCCGAAGGAGCTGCTTTCGCGTACGATCTTCCCACTGGGTGAGTATCGCAAGGAGGAGGTGCGGCACATCGCCCAGGAGAGGGGCCTTGCGGTCGCCTATACTCCGGAGAGCCAGGACATCTGCTTCATCCCGGATGGCAACTACAGGGGCTTCATCCGGAAAAAGGTCCCGACGGAGCCCGGCGAGATCGTGGACCCTGAAGGCCAGGTCCTCGGGCGGCATGCAGGGGTGGTCGACTTCACCATCGGCCAGCGGCGCGGAATCGGGGTCTCTGCTCCGGCTCCGCTGTACGTCACCGAAGTTCGCCCGCAGAGCAGACAGGTCGTCGTGGGGCGCCGCAAGGACCTGGAGGTGCACGAGGTTCGCGTCGGGGGCCTCAACTGGTTCCTGGATCCCTCGGAGGTCGAGTCGGTGCAAGTCCGTTACAACGGCCATCCCGTGCCGTGCGAGATAGAGGAGGCGGGCGACGGCGAGGTTCGTACGCGTCTTTTGGAGCCCGTCGTGAGCGTCGCGCCGGGGCAGTCGGCTGTTTTCTACAGGGACGACAGGGTCGTCGGCGGCGGGGTGGTGCGCCGGGGTGCTTAGGAATGTTGCGCCGGCGCGGCAGGAACTGGTGGTAACTGTATAATGGCTGTTGGTCTGCGGAAGACCGTAGGAGGTGCGGTAGGGTTTGTTAGAGGTATTCGTAGAGCTGGCCAAGGGGGTGCTCTTCGTAGCGCTCGCCGTGTCGTTCCTGGTGTTGGCTTGGATGTTCTTAAGGCTCGCCAGTATCTTCTCTACTAGCGAGAAAACCATCAAGGAGGTCTCCGAACAGGTCGTGCCGCTCCTTGGCAAGACGCACGTCACAGTAGACAATATCAACAGCCAGCTTTCACAGCTCGACACAGCAGTCGGCGACGTGGCCGACATAACCGGCGAGCTCGACCAGACTACGGCAGTGATCACACGGGGCGTACGTGGCGGGGTCATAAAGGTCTCCTCCGCCACGGCAGGCCTCTCAAAGGGCATCAGCGCCTTTTTCGGGTCTGAAGACCGGACGGCGGATAAACGGATGGTCGACCCGGAAGATGTTGCGGGTCGCTCGAAAGAGAGGACATAAGTCGTGCCCGGGTGGGGTAAGCTCGTTGCGGGCGCCTTAATCGGGGCGGCGGGGGCTTTGTACGCGACGAACGAGGAGTTCCGCAAGCAGTTGCCTAAAACGGCGCGCGATTTACCGATAACGGTACGACGGCGTTTCGAGGCGGCCGCGGCTGCGGCTCGGGAAGCGTCGGCACGCCGTCGGGCGGAGATACTACGCGAGCTGGAGGCGCACGGCGGAGATCACACCGAGCGCAGGGTCCTCGAGGGGTCGCAAGGCCCCGCACCCGAGACCCTGGAACCCCGGACTGCCGAAGAGTCCGCGATACGTACGGAAGAAGTGTAGAAACCAGTGAAAGGAACGGAGGAGGAAACCGATTTGGCATCCCTCGGCGCTGCTACCGATTACACATACCTGACGCTCCCGCCTGACAGGGCCCTACGCTCCTGCATCGGCCTCGTGGTCGCTGGGTTGGCGGCCCGGGCCAAGATAGGGGTTGCGGGATTGGATGAAGCCGTGGATCTCCTTGAGCGACAGCAGTCTACGGAGATGCCCACCCGGTATCGCTTCTCTCTCAAGGAGGACGGCCTTATAGCCGAGGTCGAGCAGCGGGAGCCGAGGGCGGTCCGGGACAAAGGCGAGGCGGGCGGCGCGCACGGTTGGCGCACCGTGGTAGAGATGGTGTCGTGAGCCGACGCTATAGGCGACCCGACAAGGCGCGTACCAAGCGTCTGCTCGTACGTTATCACAAGCACGGCGACCAGAAGGCTCGCGAACAAGCCATCCAGGAGCAGCTCCCTCTCGTCGAGTTCCTCGCCCGTAAGTTTGCCGGGCGGGGCGAGCCGGTCGAGGACCTTATCCAGGTGGCCTCCGTCGGGCTCATAAAGGCGGTGGACCGCTTCGATGTAGACCGCAACATCGAGTTCTCCACCTACGCCACCCCGAATATCCTGGGTGAGATCAAACGCTACTTCCGTGATAAGGGGTGGGCGATGCGCGTGCCCCGCGGCCTTCAGGAGCTTAGGCAGTCCGCCAAGGAAGCCATCCGCGATGGCACCGTGAAGACCGGCCGCTCGCCTACCATCGAGGAGCTTGCCGAGGCCCTGAACTCCGATGTCGAGAGTGTCGCCGAGGCCTTGACCCTTGGCCGGGCCTACAACACCACGAGCCTCGACGCGCCGGTGAGCCAGGACGACCGGGAGGGCGACACCATCATGGACCTGCAGGCCGACGAGAACTCTCCGATAGAGGGGCTGGAGGACAAGATCCTCTTGCAAAAGGCGATGGAGAACCTCAAGGACCAGCAGCAGCAGATCCTGGAGCTGCGCTTCAACGAGGGCAAGACCCAGACCGAGATTGCCCAGACCATCGGCGTCAGCCAGATGCATGTCTCTCGCCTGCTTCGCCGAGCCGTAGACGACCTCAGACGCCATCTCAATGAGATGGACGAGCAGCAGGGCGAGCGGGTCGGCGAGCTGGAAAACAAAGCCTGAAAAAGTACAATAGCCTCCATGCAGAGCCACGACATACGAGAGAGATTCCTCGACTTCTTTGAAAAGAGGGGCCACCGACGCTATCCGAGCTCGTCCCTCGTCCCGCACAACGACCCCACGGTTCTCCTGACCACGGCCGGGATGCAGCAGTTTATCGCCTACTTCACCGGTCAGGAGAAGCCGCCCACCCCCCGCGCCACCAGCGTCCAGAAATGCTTCCGCACCGTGGATCTCGAAGAGGTTGGAGATTCAACCCACCTTACCTTCTTCGAGATGCTCGGCAACTTCTCCTTCGGCGATTACTTCAAGAAGGAGGCCATCGAGTGGGCCTGGGAGTTCCTGACGCAGGAGCTCAAGCTACCGCCTGAACGGCTTTGGATCACGATCTTCGAGGGGGATGAGGATGCCCCCGAGGATCTGGAAGCTAAAGAACACTGGATGCGTGTCGGAGTCCCCGAGGAGCACATCTTCGGCCTCCCCAAGAGCGAGAACTGGTGGGGCCCACCAGGAGATACGGGCCCCTGTGGCCCGTGCTCGGAGGTCTACTACGACTACGGCGAGGAGCTCTCCAAGGGAGACCTCTCGGTAGATCCAAAGTATGGTCCGGGAGGCGAGGAAGGGGACCCGCGCTTCATCGAGATCTGGAACCTCGTCTTCAACCAGTACGAACAGCACAAGGACGGCTCTCTTACGCCACTGGCCAGGCCAGGCATCGATACCGGTATGGGCCTCGAACGCACCGCCGCGGTCGTGCAAAACGTCCGGTCCGTCTACGAGACCGACCTCTATACCCCGATCTTCGAACGAATACGAGAAGAGAGCGGAGTCGAGCTCGGCTCCTCCGAGGAGACGGACCGGGCCCTCTACATCGTCGCCGACCACGCCCGCGCCATGGCCTTCCTCATCGCCGACGGTGTTCGGCCTGGGAACCAGCGCCGCGAATACATTCTTAGACGCATAATACGTCGAGCGACGTTGCAAGCCTACTCGCGGTTGGGGATGGGGGCCGAAGGGCTAGCGGGGTTGGCGGAGGTCGTAGTGGACCACATGGGCGACTTCTACAAGGAGTTAAAGGAGGCGCGCGAGGACATCCGGCGCGTTGTGACGGCCGAGGCCGAGCGCTTCATCGAAATCTACGACTCTGGTATGGGACTTTTGGAGGCGGAGATAAGGCGTCTCGCTGGGGGACACTTCCCTGGTGACGTGGCGTTTACACTGCACGATACCTACGGGTTCCCTGTCGAGGTCACACGCGAGGTGCTAGCGCAGAGGGGCATCTCTCTGGACGAGGCGGGCTTTGAGGAGGCGATGCGAAGGCAGCGCGAGCAAGCGCGAGAGGCGTTGCAGGGCCACGAGAGGCTCGTGGCGGCCTTCCGCGATAAGGAGATAAAGAGCCGCTTCGTCGGGTATGAACGGGAGCAGGTCGAGACGAGAGTGCTCGCCGTGGAGGAGGCACCGGGGGGTGCTGGGGAGTTACACGTCGTGTTGGCGGAGAACCCGTTCTATGCGACTGGTGGTGGGCAGGTGGCGGATGAGGGTTGGATCTCCTCGGACGACGGCCAGCTCGAGGTCTTCGACGTGGTCCCAGCTGGCGACTATCAGGTCATACGCGCCCGAGCGCAACGCGGGAAAATAGAAGAGGGAGACGCTGTCACCGCCTCGATAAACAGGGTGCGCCGCCAGCAGATCGAGGCGAACCATACTGCGACGCACATACTGCACTGGGCCCTGCGCGCCGTTCTTGGCAAGGATGTCGTCCAGGCTGGAAGCTACGTCGGGCCCGACCGGTTGCGCTTCGACTATCGCTACACTGGAAAGGTCGAAGAAGCAGATCTCAGGCGCATCCAGGAGCTCTGTCTGCTCAAGATCACCGAGAACCAGCCCGTCCGTTACTACACGACCACCCTGGAGGAGGCTCGCAACCTTGGAGCGATGATGCTCTTCGGAGAGAAGTACGGCGACCTCGTGCGCGTAGTCGAGGTAGACGGCTTCTCGCGCGAACTGTGCGGCGGCACACACGTTCGAGGCACGGCCGAGATCGGGGCGTTCAAGATTATCTCCAACAGAAAGCATGGCGCCGACCTCTATCGTATGGAAGTTCTCACGGGCCGCGAGGCGCTCTACTATCTCATTGGCGCCACCCAGAAGGCCGAAGAGGTCGCAAGCGCCCTCCGTGTCGAGGTCGAGCAGCTCTCCGAAGCGGTCGACGAGCTGCAAGAAGAGGTGCGCGAAGCCCGCGAGGCGTCCAGGGAGCAAGCCCTCAAGAAAGGCCTCGAAGAGGTCAGCTCTCTCGTCGAGAGTGCCGAGCATGTGGACGGGGCCGAGATCGTGACCGGGCAGGTCGTGGCGGCGGACGTCAAGGGCTTGCGGCAGATCTCTGATGACATCAAGAATCGCCTCTCGGGACCGTCCGCGGTGGTGCTCGCCGCTACTCTAGGCGACAAAGCGGTTCTCATCGCCAACCTGCACCCCGAGGTCTCCCGCAAGATTGGGGCGGGCGAGATCGTCAGGGAGGCCTCCAGTGTGCTCGGCGGTCGTGGCGGCGGGAGCCCCACGATGGGTCAGGGCGGTGGCGGCGAGGTGGCCGCCATCCCACAGGCTCTACTCAAGGCCAGGCACATCTTAGGTCAGAGGCTCGCGGATACCGCAAAAGGTTAGACTTTGGCCTCAAATGTCACCTCCGGGAGAGTCGTTGCTCTCGACCTCGGCGAGGTGCGCACAGGGGTGGCGATCTCAGATCCCGGCGGCTCCCTCGCGCGGCCTCTGGAGGTGGTACCCTCCGATCAGCTGATGGGACACCTGCATGAGCTTCTGGCCAAGGAGGGTGTGAAAGAGATTCTCGTGGGCGTCCCGAAGACGCTTGGCGGCGAGGTCGGCTTTCAGGCGAGAAGAGTTTTGGATAAACTAACCGCCCTCAGGGATGAGTTTCCCGCGATACGCTTCGTGGAGTGGGATGAGCGTCTCACCACCCGCCTGGCCCGATCTTCGCCGAGGAGATCGCGGTCAGAGGCCCGCTCCAGGGGCCGGCGTCAGAGGGAAACAAAGGAGCGGGTAGACCACTTGGCGGCCGCTACCATGTTGCAGGAGTACCTGGATCGGAGGGGGACGTTTGAGGCGACGCGACAAGGCTCGTCGTAGACGCAAACAGGGGAAGATCTACACGCGCCTCGAAGCTGTGTGGTCTAACCTGTACACGAAAAAGTGGCCTCTCCTGAAGGAGAAGAAACAGCCTCCAAGGCGCAGAGCTGCGGCCAAACGACTGGCGCTGGTGGTGCTACTGCTCTTGGGCGTCCTGTACGGCATCTATCTGCTCGCCAGCGCCATGCTCGGTGGCGGGGAGGAACCCGTGACGATCGTGGTCGAGAAGGGAGACACACTCTCCAGTGTCGCGGATAAGCTCGAGGAGGCCGGTGTGATACGTAGCTCCACCCTCTTCAAGATCGAAAGCCGCATCGAGGGTGGGGACACGGAGATAAAGGCCGGCGAGTACCAGTTCACACCCGGCGAGGGTCGCGATGAGATCCTGAAGACCCTTTCGAGCGGCGATTCAATCTCGGCCTTGACGATCACCATCCCCGAGGGCCTGACGCTGGAGCAGACCGCTCAGGTGGTCGAAAAACAGAGTGGCATCCCCGCCGAAGAGTTCAAAGCCGCGGCCGAGAAGACCGACTATGGGTACAAGTTCCTCGACGACCCGGCTATCGAGACCTCCGAAGGCTTCCTCTTTCCCAAGCAGTACGAGTTCGAGAAGGGCACCGACGCCGAGCAGATCGTGAACCGTCTCCTCGAGCAGTACCTCCTGGAGACGAAGGACCTTGACTTCGCAGCGGCGCAGGAGCGGTTGAACCTCACCGAGTACGAGCTCATAACCACGGCCTCCCTTATCGAGAAGGAGTCTGCCAACCCGGAGGAGCGTCCGATCATTGCCAGCGTGATCTACAACCGTATTCGCAGCGGCATGCCCCTGCAAGTAGACGCCACGATCCAATACGTCTTGGGTAAGCCCAAGGAGGATCTCAAGCTTGCCGACCTCGAAGTGGATTCGCCCTACAACACCTACGAAAACCCTGGCCTGCCGCCCGGTCCCATCGCCAGCCCGAGCCGGGAATCGATCCAGGCCGCCCTCAAACCCGCGGAGACCGACTATCTCTACTACGTGCTCGAAGCCGACGGCAAGAAACATTTCTTCACCGACGACTACGACGAGTTCCTCGAGGCCAAGGACGAGGCCGAGCGCTGAACGCCCCTGTCACGGTAGAATGGAACCTTGTCGGATGCGGATAGCGTTAGGGCGCCTCGCCGAGGCTAAAAGCCTCATGCCGTTACACATGTTTTTGGAGTCACCGGCCGTTCTTTGTGTTAGAGATTACGAAAGTGTAAGATGGTAAGTGGAAGAACGAGGTTGCTGGGCGTAATCGGGCATCCTATCGAACACAGCTTGAGCCCGCGCATGCACAACGCTGCCTTCGCCGTCGACAAGGGGATGGACCCTAACGGGGTAGATTACGTGTACGTAGCGATGAACGTCTGGCCGGACCATCTAGCTGCGGCCGTCGGGGGGCTTGCGGCCTTGGGGTTTATTGGCTTCAACGTCACCATGCCGCACAAAGAGCCGATACTACCGCTCATGGACGAGCTGGACGACACGGCCCGTCTTGCGGGCGCCGTGAACACGGTAGTTGCCGAAGAGGGGAGGCTTCGCGGCCTCAACACTGATGGAAGCGGGTTCGTCGAGGCCTGCCAGGAGGCGGGAGTTTCCTTTTCTGGCCGGCGGGTGCTGATCCTCGGTGCGGGAGGGGCCGCTGCTGCCATCGCCGTCGCATCTTTAGGCGAAGGCGCTTCACGTCTCTACATCGCCAACAGGACCGCCGGTCGAGCGGAGGAACTTCGCGCCAAGCTCTCGATGGCCGTGCCCGGAGCCGAGATACTGGTGTGCCCGTTCGACCAGGCCGGCGACGTTGCTGTGGAGGCCGAGATCTTGATCAACGCAACATACCTCGGGATGAAGAAGGGGGATCCGCTGCCGTTCCCCGCCGAGACTTTAACCGCGGAGAAGATCATGTGCGATGCCGTCTACCTCGCCGGAGAAGAGACCGCCCTGGTACGGCGCGCGAGAGAGGCCGGAGCGTGCACCGTGTCAGGCGAGAGGATGCTATTGTACCAGGGAGTGCAGGCGCAGCGAATCTGGACAGGTAAGGAGCCCAACGTGGTGGCGATGAGTGGTGCGCTCGCCTGATGTATTCAACGGCCTCGAAGAGCAGGGGCTCAACGCTGCCCGAGACTTGCCAAGGAGCTGGCGGAGCTCTATAAGGAGCGCCTCCAGAAATAAGATCTGACCACCAGCATAGAACAGAGCCACTAAACGGCGACGCGTCCTGCGCTTCCAGGAAGGCCAACTCCTTACCGACGCGGGAGACCGAGAGACTGGACCATCAGCCTGAAGTCCTGGGGGCGGCGCGAGGACGTGAGGGCCTCCTCGTATTACACTCGGTCCTCTTCTACCAGCTTCAGCAGGGCTTGATCGAAGGTCTGCATGCCGTAATACTCGCCCTCTGCGATTGCCTGCTGGATCTGGCTCATCTGTGCAGGGTACGTAATGAAGTCCTGTATACGTCCGGTCGTTACCATGACCTCGCAAGCCGCCGTGCGTCCGCCATCCTTCGTCCGGACCAGGCGTTGGCCGATGATGCCCCTGAGCGTGCCGGCGAGCATGCTCCGCACCTGGCCGCGCTCGTGCGGCGGGAAGAGGTCAATCATGTGGTTGATGGTTTCGGTGGCGTCGACTGTGTGGAGCATCGAGAGGACCAGATGTCCGGTCTCCGCTGCCGAGAGGGCTATTACACCAACTCTTAATAAGGTCCATGTCAATAAACACTTGCCTTCCAGGCCTCCGTTATAAGGCAGAGGGTCCGGCTGTGACAACCTTGCCAGTATGGCCAGATGGCATATAGACGTACCCTCTGGCACAATATACTAGATGATGCACAATGTGGGGAGCAGGTTCCCGAACCTCTTACACGCGGCCTCTCCTAAGGAGAAATAGTGAGTAATAAGACACCACCTAGTAACGAGAAGACAACGATCGGGGCTATAAGAGACAAGAGGGTTGACATCGGTGGTGGCAAGATAGGTGACATCTCCAACTTGGAGGTCGACCCGGAAGTCGTTGGGATAATCGGTGAAGACGTACTCGTGCAGCATAATGCCGTGCCCCTCCGGATAGAGGACGGGCGTCTCATAGTCGCGATGAGCGACCACAACGACGTCCACGCCCGTAGCAACCTGGCGATGAGTGCCGGATATCCCATCACTCTAGTTGTCGCCGCCGAGGATACCGTCCGACGCTTGCAAGAGCAGCTCTTCGGCCCCGGCATCTCCGGGCGGAGCGTCGCGGGCGCGATGGCCGTTAGGAAAGCCCAGAGAACCGAGCCTGGGGCGCAGCCGGAGGTGGACCTCGGCGAGCCGGTGTTCGAACCAAGAGCCGCCTCGAAAGCAGAGGATGCCGTTGCGAGGAGTGCGGGGCTGGCTTCTGATCCGGTGCCCAGTGCCGGGTGTGGGGACGAGGGGCGCCAGGGCGAGAAACGCGGCAGGGGTGGTGCCAGGGGCGCCAGGATCGGGGACATCCTCGTTTCGGAGGGCAGGATTACCGAAGAGCAACTCGAGCGGGCGCTCGCGATACAGAGGAACGACCCTCACGATCTGGGCAAAATACTCAT
>JAWWQA010000321.1:0-7707 GCA_033854695.1 Rubrobacteraceae bacterium | reverse complement strand
GTCAGGTAGAGATAAAGGCTTTGAGGACCATACGCACCGGCCGCTACGCGAGCACCCTCAAGCACGCGCTTTCGGAGGCCGTGTAGCCGGGGTTGTGTAGAGCGTCTCCAGATACGCTACTCTTTTGCTAGGCTAGCAGAGAAGGGAGCCCTTTGGAGACGACCGAGCGCGAGCACATATCAGCACTGTTCGAAGAACTGGGCGGGGATACCGTCGACGGCTTCCCTGCTGTCCACTCTCCGGTCTACCATACGAGGGCCGGAATTGCGTATCTCAGGGCGCCAGGAGTGGTTATGCTGGCGAAGCCACAGACCAACGTGGCAGGTCTCGGTGGTTTCCTCGGAGGGTTCGATCCTTCCTTAGGCTTCCCGGCGTATATCGAAGATCCAACCGTACTCCCGGACTCTTCCCAGCTCTGTAAGGCGGCGGGCCAAGTTTGTTACGCATCGTTCGGTCCCCGACGTACCACCAACGAGAACGCCGCCGCGTACTTCGAGCGACTAACCTCGGCGGGACACGGCAGCGTGCTGGAGCACGCTAGCTTCAGCTTCCTGCTCTACGGCATCAGCCGCAGCGTTACCCACGAGCTGGTCCGGCACAGAGCTGGCGTGGGCGTGAGCCAGGTCTCTCAACGGTACGTGTCGGGAAGCGTGCTGCGGTTTGTAGAGCGTCCCGAATACCAGAGCGACCCGGAGCTGCATGGCCTTTTCGAGCAGCGGGCTGACCGGGCTGCGGCGGAGTACGAGGCGATGGCGAGCCGGCTCCTCGAGCGCCAGGAGAAGGGCGTTGCGCTACTGGACGCGGAGTACAAAACCGATGCACGCAAGAAGGTACAGCAGACGGCGCGCTCCTTGTTGCCTAACGAGACCGAGGCGCCGATGGTATTTACGGGGAACGTGAGGGCCTTGAGGCACATCGTGGAGATGCGAGCCGATGAGCACGCGGAGAGCGAGATCCGTAACCTCGCCGTGCGGCTATTTCTCTGCCTCGTGATGGTCGATCCGATCCTCTTCGGCGATTATCAGCTTCAGAGCCTGCCCGACGGCACCTACAAGGTAACTACCAACTACAGAAAAGCATAGCCTTTTCGGCTTCATGCGTCGATCGTGGCGAACAAATTGTTCAGCGACTCGGCTAGCGTCGGGTGGGCGAAGACGCCATCCCGAAGAGCCGTGTAGCGCATCCCACCCATCATGGCTATCTGTATCATAGCCATGATCTCACCGCCTTCTATCCCTAAGATCGCACAGCCCAGGATTTGGCCTGTGCCGGCGTCGACTATGGCCTTCATGCAACCTCGAGGCTCATCAACTTCCAGCGCCCGGGCAACATAACTCATTGGTATCTTGGCCACCTTTACGTTGCGGCCCTGCTCGCGAGCCTCCTGTTCGGTCAAGCCCACCCTACCCAGCTGCGGGTCGATAAAGACCGTGTAAGGCACCAGACGCTCGGTGATGGTGGCATCCCCGCCTTCGAGTAGGTTGGTGCGGACGATGCGGAAGTCATCGTAGGAGATGTGGGTGAAAGCCGGGCCGCCCTTCACGTCGCCCAAGGCGTAGATGCCTGGCACGCTGGTCTCCAGCCGTTCGTTAGCCTTAATGAAGCCGCGCTCTGTCGTCTGTACGCCGGCTGCGTCCAGATTGAGCTTGTCGGTGTTGGGTGGGCGGCCGACCGCTACCAGCAGATGCGAGCCGGTCAGCATGCGCTCCCCCTCGGGTGTGTGGACCGTTAGTTGGATACTGCCACCATCGGTTTGCTCGGCGCGCTGCGCCTGGGTTTCGAGCAGCACCTCGATGCCGTCCTCACGCAAAATCTTGGCTACTTCCTCGGCCACGTCGGCATCTTCACGGGCCAAGAGCTGCTTGCCTCGCTGCACGACTGTGACCTCGCTGCCGAAGCGGCGGAACATCTGGGCGAACTCGAGGCCTACGTAGCCGCCGCCGAGAACCAGCAGGTGCTCCGGGACCTCGTCCAACTCCATGATCGAGGTCGAGTTCAGGGTGGGCACGCTGTCCAGGCCTTCAATCGGTGGGTTGGCGGGTCGGGCGCCGACGTTGATGAAGATAGTGTCAGCGGTCAATTGGAGCGTTTCACCGCCGTTCAGGTGAACTTCAAGCTTCTTCTGGCCGATAAAGCGAGCCTCTCCCATCAACAGGTCCAGGCCATTGGTGTTTTCGATGCGCTGTTCGCTGCCGTTGCGGAAGTTGTTTACGATGTCTCGCTTACGCTCTCGCACGTGAACCATATCTACGGTTACAGGACCGTTTTGGACACCGTAGTCCGGCGAACGACGATCCATGTAGGCCACCTTCGCACTGGCAACCATTGTCTTGGTCGGGGTGCAGCCCTCGTTTATACAGGTGCCGCCCACGTGCTCCCGCTCGACGAGCGCGGTCTTCCGTCCGGCTTGGGCTAAGGTGATAGCGAGCGGGACGCCACCCTGGCCGGCCCCGATCACGAGTGCGTCATAGTGTTGCGCTGGCGTCATTGAAGAACTCCTTTCATCTCTGAACGCTTCGATTTTTTCGCGTACGAACCTTCCGGCTAGACTGCCCTCAGGATCACGCGGACGGGGCGCCGTCGCTACGCTCGACCTTGAGTGGCAGGCAGCAGGTAAGCTCGTGCTCTCCGGGTTCCATCGGCTAACTCCTGGCTCCTAGCGCCCGGTTGAGGTTGAAGGCGGCGCTGATCAGGGTCAGGTGGGTGAACGCTTGAGGGAAATTGCCCAAGGCTTCGCCGCTCGGGCCGATCTCCTCGGCATACAGCCCCAGATGGTTGGAGTAGCTGAGCATCTGTTCGAAGATGAGACGGGCCTCATCAACCCGCCCCGCTCGGGTCAGCGCTTCGACGAGCCAGAACGTGCACAGGCTGAACGTTCCCTCCTCTCCCGTAAGGCCGTCTGCCGACTTCTCGACGTCGTAGCGGTACACGAGGCTGTAATTCTCTATCGGCTGGTAGGTCATGGCGCCCCTTTCCCGGATCGTCCCCAGTGAAGCAGGTTACCGGCCCGTGCTCCGCGACGCAACGAGATAGAAGCTTGAGGCCGGTAGCATTGTGGGATTAACGGCGGGGGTTCCAACGGTGAAGTCCCTCTCTATAAGGCACCGAGCAATACGAAAGAGACGATAGGACGTTCGGAGAACAGATCACGTCCGGAGGCTTCTCTCTTCATGTACTATGTGAACTATGGAAGAGTTCCTGATCGTCGCGGTCGGATACCTGCGGCTTACGGTAGAAGCCATCGGAGCTGCGGTCATAGGGATCGGGGCTCTCTCGACGATGTACCGGTACGTCCTGTCTTTACTGGGTCTAAGTAAGTACACAAACACCGACATTCGGCTTTACCTCGGGCGGTTCCTGGTGCTGGGGCTGGAGTTCCAGCTCGCAGGGGATATACTCG
This sequence comes from Rubrobacteraceae bacterium, assembly GCA_033854695.1. Lineage (GTDB taxonomy): Bacteria > Actinomycetota > Rubrobacteria > Rubrobacterales > Rubrobacteraceae > Rubrobacter_F. The sequence goes on along the minus strand of JAWWQA010000321.1, from coordinate 4,307 downwards.
CCACGGCGATCTCCCCGACCTTCCAAGAAGTTCAGTTGTTGGCGGCCATCGTGGTCATCCGAACGGTTCTCAACTACTTCCTACAAAAGGAGATGGAGCGCGAGCAGGCTTCGCCGGAGCCCGAGCGCGATACCTTGCGTGGATAGGAACAGATGGACCTGTACTATTACGTATTGAACGTTCTACGGACGTCTTTGCTACTTTTGGGGAGTGTGGTGATCTTTATAGGCATCGTGCAGACTGCCTTCGAAGCTTTGCGGATCAACCCTGGCCTTCACGTTCCCCGGCGGATAATGGACCATATAGCTCTAGGGCTGGAGTTCTTTGTTGGGGCTGGCCTCCTGAACCTCATACTCAACCCTACGTGGACATCAGTGCAGGTAGCAGTCCTCATCATCGTAGTGCGCAAGCTCATAACGCTCTCCTTGAATCGCCTACCTCAAAAGAGCTCTGAGGGCTGAAAGGGAATCGTAGATAGTTCTGGAAGATGCAGTGGAGAGAAAAAGGTCGTGGACGCGCTCTCTGCCCGTATTGTTCGCGGCTTTCGGTTGTTTTGGTCTCTTCTGGGGAGCTTTCGCTGTCTTGCTGGCGGACCTGAGCCGCGCGCTGAATCTCTCGCCTGGCCCTCTGGGATTCGCCCTCTTTGTTGGGGCGGCAGCCTCCATCCTTGCCATGGTCCTCCTCGGGTGGACGGCGGACCGTTTGGGGAGACGCCCGTTCCTTGTGCTTTCGGGAGGAGTTTTTGGAGCGGGGATCGCCGGCCTGGCCATCGTCGGCGGCTATGTGGGCCTGCTCGCGGTCCTGGCTATTCTGTACGCTGCCTCCGGGCTCTACGACATCGGGATAAACGCCGCCGCTGTGGACCTGGAGAGAGCTGCTGGCCGCCGCTTTATGGCTGTTCTCCACGCGACGTTCAGCGGTGGAGGGGTGGCCGGAGCTCTATTGGGAGGCGTTCTCCTCTCGGCTGGTGTTGGTTTCCGATACGTCTACCTCGCGGTTCTGATCCCACTCGGCGCGGTGGTCCTCGCCGTGGCGCTCGTAAGGTTTCCCCCATCCGGCAGGCCACTGGAGGATGGCGAAAAGATGAGACACCTCAGGCTCTACCGGAACCTTCCTCTCCTCCTCCTCGCCGCGGTCGCAACTTTAGGGCTCCTCTCGGAGGGGGAGATGGAGCACTGGTCCGGCATATACTTGCGGCAGACGCTCGCGCTCCCCGCGCTACTGGGCGCCTCGGGCGTCGCCGTCTTTCACGCCTCGATGGCCGCGGGACGACTTGGGGCCGCCTGGACCGTAGGGCTTTTCGGCAACCGCCGGACCCTCATCGGCGCGGGGCTCATGGCGGCGGGAGGAATGGCGCTCGCGCTGGCGACCCTGGAGCCACTCCTGGTCGTCGCCGGGTTCCTCGTGGTGGGCCTCGCCCTATCTGCCGTGGTCCCCGTAGCCTTCTCCGTGGCCGGGGATCTGGCGCCCGGACGGGCGGGAGGGGCCATCTCGGTCGTCACGACCCTTGGATACGGCGGGTTCTTACTCGGGCCGGTGATCGTCGGTGGGCTGGCCGAGGTTCTCGGTCTTCGGACGGCTTTAGGAACCATAGCGGTGGCCGGGTTCTTGATCTTCACCTTATCGTTACATGTGAAGGGCTCATGAGCTACGAGCCTATGCCAGCGGTTTCTTGCTCTACCGATCCCTGCTAGTGACTCTCAGCAGCCCGAGAGAGCTTGGCCTCAGCCGCCTCGACTTCGTCATCCTCGATCCGTCTGAAGAGGGGCCTGGCGTTCCGCGTGTGGTAGGCGTCGGGGAGTGCTTCGAGGTCTGAGACCCGCGAGATCGGACCGTAGAAGAACTCCCTGAGGCGTTCGATGCCCTCCGGGACGTAAGGGGCCGTGTGGTAGGCGATTGAACCGAGCAAGACCGAGCAGATGTAGAGCGTGGCCCGTGCTTCCTCCGGGTCCTCCTTGCGGGTCTTCCACGGTGCCTCGGAATCGAAGAAGCGGTTAGCGCGCCGGCCCATCGCCAGCAGCACTCCCAGAGCCTCCCTGGGCCTTCCAGCGCGCATCCGGGCCTCGTACCGCTGCTCCAGCTCCCTAAAATCAGCCAGAGCCTTGCGGGCATCCTTCGAGGGTTCCCCGGGGTGGGTGGCCTCGCCGTCGAAGTATCTCTCCAGGAAGGAGAGGGTACGGTTTATGTAGTTGCCGAGGTTGCCGATCAGGTCGGAGTTCACCCGCTCCTGAAACTCGCGCCAGGAGAAGTTCACGTCGGCGGTTTCCGGCAGGATGGAGGCCAGATAAAACCTCAAAAGGTCCGCCGGGAAATCGTCGAGGGCCTCGTGTAGCCACACGGCCAGGTTGCGGCTCGTGGACATCTGCATCGGGTGTCGCTCGCCGTTTACGACCACCTCGAGGTTCAGGAACTCGTTGGCGAGCACATCATAGGGCAGGATAAAGGGCTCCTCGCCGTCCTCTCCCACGCCCATGAGCATCGCCGGCCACACCACAGCGTGGAAGACGGTGTTGTCCTTGCCGATGAAATGGATGAGCTTCGTCGCCGGTTCCTGCCAGTACTCACGCCAGCGGTCAGGGTCGCCCGAGAACTCGGCCCACTCCATCGTGGAAGAGACGTAACCTATGGGCGCGTCGAACCATACGTAGAAGCGCTTGTCCTCGAAGCCCGGCTCCGGAACCGGTACACCCCACTGTATATCGCGTGTGATGGGGCGCTTCTCCAGGCCGGCCCCGATCATACCGAGGACGAAGTTCCTGACCGAGTCGCGCCAGTGGTCCTGCCTCGCGACCCAGTCCTTCAGGCGATCAGAGAACTTGGGTAAGTCCAGGTAGAGGTGTGTCGTCTCACGCACCTCTACGGGGCCGCCGGTGATCTTGGAGTGGGGATCTATGAGCTCGTAGGCTTCGTACCAGCTTCCGCAGTTGTCGCACTGGTCGCCCCTGGCCTCCTTGTAGCCGCAAACAGGACAGGTTCCCTCGACGTAACGGTCCGGCAAGAAGCGGCCCTCTGTCGGACTGTACATCTGCTTGCTCTCGGCTTCCGAAATATAGCCGCCCTCTTTGAGCTTCGCGTAGAAGAGCTGGGTGTTCTTCGCGTGCAGGGGCGTCGAGGTACGCGAGAAGTTGTCGAAGCTGATGCCGAAGCGCGAGAAGGTCTCTTTCATGTGGGCGTACCAGTAGTCAACGACCTCCTGAGGCTCCTTGCCCTCACGCTCGGCGGTTAACGTGATAGGGACGCCATGCTCGTCGGTACCTCCGACGAAGACCACGTCCTCCCCCCGCTGCCTCAAGTAGCGCACGTACACGTCCGCCGGCAAGTACGCTCCCGCCATATGCCCGATGTGTAACGGACCGTTAGCGTAGGGCAACGCCGAGGTGATCAGATAACGCTCTCTCTCGTTCCTTGCGGCTCTCTCGCTCATGGCTAAAGAATAGCACTTCAGCTTTATAGCTATCAGCGTTCAGCCATTAGCCGTCAGCTTTCTATCGCGAGGCTCTAGCCCGCAGATCGAAGCATTGCGGACGGCCTGGTAAACACATCTCGCCGATACCTTCGTGGAGCGTCAGGAAGTAGCGGTCAATGACCTCCTTGCTGATCCAGATCCCTGATGGCTGACTGCTCTGAAGTGCTAAGATATCGCTTCGTATGGACCTCGCTCTTCCTCGTTCAGTTCCAGTTCTTTGAGGACTTTGTTTTGAGAGTGCCGTTCCGGCGGCTGCGACCGGAGGCCAGGGTGCCGACCCAGGCGTATTCTGGGGACGCCGGTTATGACCTTGCCGCTGCCGAGGAGGTAGTGCTGGCGCCCGGGGAACGGGCCGTGGTCGGCATCGGGATAGCGATCGCTACTCCTGACGGATACGCCGGACTCGTGTTGCCGCGCAGCGGCCTGGCGGTGCGCCATGGGATCTCGCTCGTCAACACGCCGGGGCTAATAGATCCTGGCTACCGCGGGGAGATCATGGTTCCACTCATAAACCACGACCGCAAGGAAACCTTCGAGGTCGTGATCGGCATGAGGATCGCCCAGCTCGTCCTCGTGCGGGTGGCGGACGTACAGTTCGTAAGCGTTGAGCTTCTCGAAGAGGGGGCCGACGAGCGGGGAGAGGAGGGCTTCGGCTCCTCGGGAACGAGATGAAGTTCCTGTGCGACGCCATGCTCGGGGGGCTGGCGAAGTGGCTGCGCGCGGCCGGGTACGATACCTACTACGCTCGGGACGGAACCGATATCTCGGATGGGTCGTTGGTTCGGATGGCGCTTGAGGAAGGACGTGTCCTTCTCACCAGCGATAGGGGCTTCCTCGAACG
>JAWWQA010000320.1:0-7115 GCA_033854695.1 Rubrobacteraceae bacterium | reverse complement strand
GAGTACGATGCCCAGGGCCGCCCGGAGATAGACGACGACTTCCTCCTCCTCCTGAACGCCCACTACGAAACGGTCCCGTTTACTATGCCCCCGCGGCCCGAGGAGGCTCGCTGGCAGGCCGTCATGGACACCAGCTACTCCGCCGGTCTCGAGCCCCATGGTTTCTTCAAGCCCGGCGACGAGTATCTCTTAAAGGCCCGTTCGATGGTCGTCCTCACCAACGCCCGTCCGCCCGAGAGGGTCGAAGAAGAAGCCGAGTGATCCAACACCACAAAATGCCCTTCGGTGCCAAAGCAGCTTCGAAGAACCCGCGGGAAGGCCGCTCTACGCGACGAGCGAGGCGGCACGCGAAGCCGAAAAGGAGCTCCCGGCGTGGTCGGCGGCCCGGTGCCTGAAGGAGGACCGGTGAGGGTCCCGCGCGCGACGTACCGGGTACAGTCCAACGCTACAAACACCACCTGAAGCAGCACCTACGTTTCGAAGCTCTCGAATCGTTTAGGTTTTGTCGAGAGATAGCGGATACTATCACGATATGTCGTGATATACTGCCAAAAGGAAGCCGGTAGTCGGCTGAAGCGAGGGAGGCGAGATGTACGGTCCAGGTAAGATGGGCTATATTGGCGGGAGGCGGGGAATAGTGCCTTTTGGTGGGTCTTTGCCCCCTGCGTTGGTGGTTATAGGCCTGGTGGTTGTAGGGCTGTTTTTCTTCTCCATGGCTGGTCCGTTTTTCCACTTCTTCCCGTTCATCTTTTTCTTCGGCTGGATGATTCCTTTTCTCCTGGTGCCGGCGCTCGGGCTCTCTGCCAGGGGTATTGCTGGTCTTTTGGAGGCGCGTTCCCGGCGGCCGGTGGACAACGATCGTAAGGAGAGGGAGCTTCTAGAGGCGCTTGCACGGTACGGTGAGATCTCGCCTGCTCGGGTGGCGCTCGAGACGACGCTCAGCGTGTCCGAAGCGGACCGAATGCTCTCGGAGCTGGCGAAGAACGGACACATAGAGGTGCGCGCCCACGAAGGAACGTTGGGGTATGCCCTCTGGGAGCACGACCGGCGGGAGCTGACGGGTTGATCACAGCGTCGTGAAATGACGCTTATCGAAGGAGGCAGAGAATATGTTTGGACGGCGGATGGCGAAAGAGTTCTTTGGCGGAGGTCCCTGGCGGGGGTTCGGCTACGGCCCCAGACGGGGACGCGTCTTCGAGAAGGGCGACCTGAAGTACGTGATCCTGGACCTTGTAAAGGACAAGCCCTCCCACGGTTACGAGGTGATACGGGCCCTCGAGGAACGCTTCCGCGGGTTCTATTCTCCGAGTCCCGGCTCGATCTATCCCACGCTGCAGATGCTCGAGGACATGGGTTACGTAACCGCCACGCAGCAGGACGGCAAGAAGGTCTACGCGATCACCGACGAAGGACGTAAGTTCCTGGAAGAGAACCGGCAGTCGGTAGAGAACATATGGGGAAGGGTAGGCGGAGGCTGGGACCCCGAGTTCGCGAGCGAGCTGCACGAGATAAGGCACGAGCTGAAGGACCTTGGCCGGCTCTTCGGTCGCCAGATGCACGAGGGCCGGTTGAACCAGGACAAGTTGCGCCGCATCCGCGAGGTGATTGTCAGAGCCGCGCGGGACATAGAGAACATCCTGGAAGAACGGGACGACCCCGGAGGTACCCGCGCGTAGCATCTTGGCCCTGCACTTGGCCCGCATCAGCTCGCAATCGTAAGGGTGCGAGTTCAGGCTGAGCATGGCTCGCGAATTACCATGAACGTCGTGAGCTCCTGCTGGTTCGGTATGGAGTAGACGAGTAAAAATCTCGAAAAGCGACGGTAGCGAGGGCTGTGTTAGGATCGTGCTGTTAGGGAATGGGAGCGTGGTTGGGAGACAGCGCGTTGTCAGGGCGGGAAGCGAGACCCCGGAAGATAATTTCTCGGTAAACCAGGAGAGCTCCGAGGTTGCCGAATGGGCCGCGGAAGACTGCGAGTTTCTCGAACGTTTAGAAGCCGTGTGGGAGCAGATAGATCGCGAGGAGCTGATCCGGTTTACTCAGGATCTTATTCGTATCCCCAGCGTTTTCTGTCCGAATGATCCCGAGGGAAACGAGGCTGGGGCGGCGCAGTACGTCGCTGATTACCTCGACCGGGCAGGTTTCGAGGTTCGAATGGAGGAGGTCACTCCGGGCCGTCCGAACGTGTGGACGCTTTGGCGCGGGGACCGGCCGGGTAAAACGTTGCTCTTCGAGGGGCATACGGACGTGGTGACAGAAGGACGGGCCGAGGAGTGGGAATACCCTCCTTTCGGCGCCGAACTGGTAGGGCGCCGGATCTACGGCCGGGGCTCTTGCGATACCAAGGGGAACCTGGCAGCCGCCGTTATGGCTGTCCGGGCGATCAAAGACTCCGGCGTTCCTTTTGCGGGCCAGCTCCTCTTGTGCCATCCGGTCGACGAAGAGGGAATGATGTCGGGCATCAAGCACTTCATCCGGCGGGGTTATGCGGACGGGGTGGACGGAGCTGTAATCTGCGAGCCGGAGGAGAACCAGCTGTGCGTGACCCAGAAGGGGGCCATGCGCGTTGAGGTGACGGTTAGAGGCAAGATGGCGCACGGAGCCATGCCCTTGAGTGGCGTCAACCCCGTGACTCGGGCGGCGCGGTTCGGCGTAGCCGTCGGAACATTAGAGCAGGAAGAGATCTCACGCCACGGCGAAGACCCGTTCCTCGGCTACCCGAGCATCACTCCAACCATCCTGCTCGGCCCCGAGAGCGGAGAGCCGCAGATAAACGTGATCCCGGCTAGCGCGTACGTGGCCCTGGATATTCGCACGGTTCCCGCACAATCTCATGCAGAGATCGTCGCGCGACTCGAGGACTGCCTCGCCGACCTCAAGGCGGAAGACCCCGATTTCGAGGCCGACCTGGAGGTGATCGAAGAACGTCCTCCCACCGAGACGGACATAAACGATCCCCTGATCCGGGCCATGACCGCGGCCCATTCTCAACTGACCGGCCGGCCGCCTCGCTACAATGGGGTTCCCGGCGCGACCGACGGCACGTTCCTGCACGCCTGGGCCAACGTCCCGATCGTCACCACGGGCGCCGGGGAGCGTACGATACCTCACCATACGGACGAGTGGGTGGATGTGAACGAGCTCCTTATGACTTGCCGGCTCTACGCCGCGACCGCCATGTACTTCTGCCGCGTCTGAAGGAGGGCGACGTCTTTGCTACCGGTCGATGTTCGATCTCTCCGGCAAGACAGCGCTCGTGGTCGGGGCGAGCAGTGGCATCGGGACGGCGAGCTCGCAGGGGCTGGCAGCCTCCGGGGCCAGTTCCTGCGTCACGGCATCCTTCGTGCTTGTCGACGGCGGCTGGATGGCCGCAGACGGCCGCTTCTCGCTCCTCTGCTGCAAGCGCTTTGACAGGATGGGTATAAGATCTAATACTTCGAGAGCCTCGTATCGGGCCGGTAGCGCAGAAAAAGGAGGAACGGTATGGCGACAAGCTCGGAGGGTAGCCGGCACGGTTCGGCGCTGAGCCTAGGTACCCGGCAGATAGTGGTGGCCGGTATCCTTGGCGGTATCGCGGTGTTCCTGGGCGCCACGCGCCTCGGTTTCATCCCGGTGCCGACCCTGGCGGGTAATGCCACGATAATGCACGTGCCTGCCATCCTTGGAGGCGCTTTAGAGGGGCCCGTCGTGGGGCTACTTGCCGGCGGAATCTTCGGCATCTATTCCTGGCTATACGCCGAGGTGCCGCTCTTCAAGGACCCGATAATAGCCATCGGACCGCGTTTGCTGATCGGGGTCGTGGCCTGGGCAGTGTTCGTGGCCCTGCGCAGCAAGAACGTCTACCTCGCCTCCGCCCTCGCCGGCGTGCTCGGCTCGCTGACCAACACCGTTGGCGTGCTCGGACTGGGTGTGCTCCTGGGCTATCTGCCGCTCGCTGGGGTCGTGCCGATAATTCCGCAGGCCGTGGCGGAGGCGGTCCTGGCTGCCGTCGTGACCGTGGTGGTGGTCAAGGGCGTTTTGCTGTATCGCAGCGGGCGGACTACCGCTCCAGAGCTCCGATCCGACGAGGAGAAGCGCTACTGAGCCTCAGGCTACTCCGCTCGTGATCGTGTTAGATCACGTCTCCTTTACCTACCGTGAGGGCGAGCCCGATGCGGTGCCCGCCCTGCGCGACCTCGACCTGACGATAGAGCCCGGCCAGTTCGTCGCCGTCATCGGCCACAACGGCTCGGGCAAGAGCACGCTGGTCAAGCTGCTGACCGCTGTTCTGTACCCGCCGACCGAGGGCGAGGTCCGCATAGAGGGTATTCCGGTCCGGCACGAGACCAGATGGGAGATCAGACGTCGCGTCTCGGTAGTCTTCCAGGATCCGGACGACCAGCTGGTCATGAACCGTGTTGGCGACGACGTGGCGTTTGGCCCGGAGAACCTCGGGCTGCCACGCGAAGAGATCGCCGAGCGGGTTGACTTTGCCCTTGGGGCTATGGGACTCGGCGAGCTTGCCGAGCGGATGCTCGACGACCTCTCTTTAGGCCAGAAGCAGCGCGTCGCCATCGCGGGTGCTTTAGCCATGCGACCCCGGTTTCTGATCCTGGACGAACCGACCTCGCTGCTCCCCGTCGCCGCAGCGATGTCCCTGATCAGGGTAGCCAGAGACCTGAACCGGCGCGAGGCGATGGGTGTAATCCACATAACCCATTCCATGGTCGAGGCGGCGCTCTTCGACCGCGTGATCGTATTGGACGAGGGCCGAATGGTCCTGGACGGGAGCCCCGCGGAGGTGTTCCGACATGTGGATAGGCTAAGGGAGATCGGGCTAGACGTCCCTCTCGCCGCCAGCCTCGCCCACCGGCTACGGGCGCGCGGATTACCCTTGGAGGGCGACATCCTGACCGAAACGGATCTGAGGGAGGCTATAGCTGCCTTACCGCGACCCATGACGGTGAAAAAAGAGCGTCCCGGATGACGGATCGGTCTGACCGGGCGCCGCTCATAGAGATGCGGGACTTCAGGTACACGTATCTGGAGGGGACCCCGCGCGCCAGTGTAGCCGTCCGCGGCGTGACTCTCGAGATCCAACACGGCGAGCGCGTGGGGATAGTGGGGCCCACGCAATCCGGCAAATCGACTATCGTGGACGCCTTCGCGCACCTGTTGCGCTTGCGAGAGGGCCAGGTGTTCTACGAGGGCCAGGACGTTGCGGCGCCGGGCTACAACAGGGTGGCGCTCAGGCGGTCGGTCGGGATCGTCTTCCAGCGACCGGACTTCCAGTTGCTCGAGGACGTGGTCGGTAAGGACGTGGCATTCGGACCGACGACCGCGGGGCTTCCGGCCGAGGAGACCCGGCAAAGGGTGGAGGAGAGCCTTAACGCGGTGGGGTTAGACTACAAGGAGTTCCGCCTCCGGTATGTACACGCCCTGTCGGGGGGGCAGAAACGACGGGTGGCTATAGCGGGCGTGCTCGCGATGCGCACGCCCCTGCTGGTGCTTGACGAGCCGATGGCGGGTCTCGACCCCCGGGGCCGCCGCGAGCTGTTCGAGCTCCTGATGCGGCTACGGGAGCAGCGCGATCTCACGCTGGTGATGTGCTCGTCCAGCCTTGCGGAGACCAGCCTACTCTGCGACCGGCTGATCATTTTGCAGGAGGGACAGATCGTGATAGACGGACCCGTTCGCGATGTCCTGAAGGAGACCGAGCGTCTCTCGGGGCTTGGCATCACCTTGCCCGAACCGGTCAGCTGCGCGCGGGAGCTACACCAGATCTTCCCCGACCTGCCTACTGACTTGTTGGCCGAAGACGAGCTGGAGACCGAGCTGTTGGTCCGCCTGGGAGCCAGGGATGCTTGAGCTGCAGCGGAATGTCATCTTCGGCCAGTTCGTGGACACAGGCTCACCCATACATAGGCTCGATGCTCGCATAAAGCTCCTGGCAACGATGCTACTGGTCGTGGCCTCGTTCCTCGTGAACGACTTCCCCGGCTTTGCGCTGCTGTTGCCGCTGGTGGTACTGATTCAGGTGGTCTCCCGCGTCCCTCTCCCGTACGTGGTGCGCGGCTCGAGCTTCTTCCTCGGCTTCCTGGCCTTCATCCTCGTCTTTCAGGTCTTCTTCTATCCGGGGGAAGTTCCTGAGCCGAGCGTGCTGTGGCGCTGGGGATTCCTCTCGGTCTCGACGGAGGCTTTGCGCTTCGCCGCGATACTCGGACTACGCGTGTTGCTGCTCTACTACGTGACCACGATGCTGATGCTGACTACCCCGCTGGTGGACCTGACGAACGGGCTCGAACTGCTCTTTCGCCCTTTGCAGAAGATACGGGTGCCGGTCAACGAGCTCGTGTTGGTGGTCGTGATCGCCATAAAGTTCGTGCCGATCTTCATCGCTGAGATGGAACGCCTGAGCCGGGCCTACACCGCTCGCGGCGTCTCGTTCGACGAGGGTGGCGCGCTCACCCGAGCACGCCGCCTCGGGCGTCTCCTGGTCCCGATCGTCATCAGCGGCTTCAGACGAGCCGACCTGCTGACGACGGCCATGGACACTCGCTGCTACCAGGGGGGTAGGAACCGTACGAAGCTACGTCAGCTGCACGCTAGCAGCACCGACTGGCTACTGTTGCTGGTGGTGGCGGCCTGGGTGCTGGCAGCCTGGCTCCTTCCAGATAGGCTCGGAGCGTAAGCTTACAAAGCCCTTCATCGGGGTTCAACTGGCTTTGCACCAAAACCTAAATAGTATGCTTCTTTTTGGTGGCTTTGCACCAAAACCTAACTTGTATGCTTACTTTTGGTGGCTTTGCACCAAAAGGCGGTTTTGAACTAAAAGTGGAAGTCCTGAACCAAAAGGCCAGGGGTTTGAGACACGATGCTTCTGAACCTAAAGTCCGACCTGCACCTAAAGGCGGCCTGGGCAGAAGGAGAAGACCGTGCTGCTAAAATGGCGGGGTGCGTCAACAGCTATTGTCTCAGTTCAAAACAAAGACGGGCTTCGTGGGGCTCGTAATCTTTCTGGTCGGAGCCATTAGGACGATTCTCGCTTTGTTGCAAGACTTCGATTACACCAGAGAGCATGTCGGTTGGGTAGTAGGATTCATAGACACTCCCCTGGGTAATACGGTGGTTACGAT
>JAWWQA010000319.1:0-14180 GCA_033854695.1 Rubrobacteraceae bacterium | reverse complement strand
AGGTGCGGGTTGCCTCGTAAAGATTTCGCACGGCGACCACGCGAAGCTCCAAGAGCCCGGAGAGGGGCAGGTAGACTCTCGTCACTTCCTCCAGAGAAACGTGCTCGTTGATCCGCCGCAGATCCCGCATGTCGGCCTCTGACAGAGAGAGCGGGGTTCTGCCATGCAACTGGCTCCATTCCTCGCGGGAAAAACGTACGAAAGGAGAGAGACTTGTACCGTCGGCTTGCTCGGCGTTCATTGTGGATTTCTCCTCTCGTCCTACTTTGCGTCCCTACTCAGCGTGAGAACAGCTCCAAAGGGTGCGTATCACGAAGCGGGCTGCCTCTTCTCAGAGTATCAACTTTTACTCAAGGGTGATAGCAAATTCGAGAAGAGCGTAAGCAACTTTAGGGTAAGCAAAGTTGACGTTGTTTAAGCGGCGTAGGTGTGCATACTTGTCTTATAGAGGGGCCGGGTCACCACACATCTGGTACATGTTTGGTCTGGTAGCCGTTACCTCTCCCGGCCCCTTCTTTACCAGGACGGGACTATAAGCGAAGCGCTGCTTCCCTGCATAGTCCAAACGGCATATTTTGCCAAAAGCACTTGTGTCCAGAGCTAGGTTATGTGCAAATATGTGCAAATTGCGCCTACTAACCGACTTTTCGCACCCTGTTTTGCGCTTTTTGGGGATTTCTCTTTCTTCGGCATGTGCTGAGAGATCCGATGTCTGATTTTCCTGCAAAATAGCGATTATTAGTGGTCTTTACATCCGGTTTCGTCCGGAATGGTCCGAATGTTTGGAGCAACGAGGGAATCGGAGTTACCCATAAATACAATGCTCCTCTTCAATGTTGTGGTTTTTGGATCATGACTGATCGGCAAGATGTAGCCTTCAAGCCGCAAAAGTAGGTTACAAGTAGCTACAAAGAATTCAGAATGTGCCTATTTGCAGGGTGCGGAAAGTCGGTTTATGCTCTCGAGTACGGCCAGTTTCTGAGAGTTCCGGCCCAGAGTCCGGCGACACTTTGGAGATCGGGGTAAAGGCCCGTCGAAAATGGGTATAGTGTGCCTTAGGAAGCTATTGGAAAGAGGGAGGTCCGGAATTGTTCGGAAGAAAAACGCGGGCGGAGAAGCTGAAAAAGGAAGCCCGCAACAGGTCGCTCATCTCCGGCGTATCGCTGGCAGGTGCCCTTAGCGGGGTAAGGCCCATCGCCGAGAGGCTGCTCTATGATGATGATCTCAGGGACAACATTCGCACGCTTATCGATGCTGCCCGCGAGATCGTGGACGAGGTCTCCGACGAGAGCCCAGCTGATATCGTGACCAAGCTCTGGGACGACCCCAAGCTCCGCAGTGAGGTCGAAGCGGTAGCCGAGGCCGTCCAGGAGGGGAGCAAGCGGATACAAGGCCAGAGGGTCCGTAGCGGTGGCCGGTTCAGGAAGCTCCTGCTAATACTCCTGCTGGCGGGCGGGGCGTTCCTCTTCCTCAGCCCGAAGACCGGCCCGGAGGCGCGCAGGATCGCCAAAGACATCTTCGGAGCCCTCAGGTCCGGAAGCTAGCGTCGCGCCGCCAGGAGCGTTACCAGAGGTACGCCAACACACTTGACCGCGCGGCATGAAAGCCGGGCACAGAAGCTTCACCGCATGGTCGAAGGCGTGGGCACCTTCCCGTTCCCCGGCGGCTTCAACGAAGGAGGCACGCAAAGCGCCGAGCCCCGCCACAACCTCTCCGTGCGCCCGTTCCGCCCGGTTGCGGGCGCTCTCGCTCGGTATGCCCGCTTTGTCCAGCCGCTCGGCCTTCTCCCCGAGCCTTACAGCCCGCTCCAGGTTCGCGGCGTGAGCGTCGAGGTACTCGCGGAGGCTCTGCACAGCACGGGGATCCAGGACGGAGGCCCTGATCAATCCGTCCTGATGACCTCGCCGGGCGTACAGGCGTACCAGGGCCTCTTTCAGGCGCAGAGGACGGAAGGTTCTCAGGAGAAAGCGACGCTTCGCGGGTCCAAAAGGCGGTAGGCTGCTCTCGCTCATGGCGCGTAGTCTATTCCGCCCGATGCTCCTCGTTGTGATAACCCTCTCACTGTCCCTCTCTGCCGGCTGCTCCGGCCTGTTGGGGGGCCCATACGATCAGGCGAACGAATACGTCACCGAGGCAAACCAGGCCATCGACGAGCACAATCGTCTCTTCGAGGAAGCTCGCGGTACCTACAAAGAGGCCAAAGGAGCCATCGAGTCCGGGGAAGCTACCTCCCAGGAGACTACTTCCCAGGAGGCGGATCGTATAACTCAGGCAAAGGAGACCATGCAGGAGGCGCGAGGCCAGCTCGAGGGGGCGCGCGCGCCGCTCTCAGAGGTGCAGAACCTGGACGTCGACAGCCAGATCAAGGAATACGCAGTTCTTCTCTTGGAGGCGATACACGCCCAGATAGCCGCCGAGAGCAGGGAGATAAGGTTCTACGAGCTCCTCGAAAAGGACCCGACCCTGGCCGATAACCGCCAAGAAGCAGAGCAGACCCTCACCGAAGTCGATGACGGGTACAAAGAGGCCGAAAACGCCTACAATCGCGCCCAAGAGCTAGCCGACTCCAACCCGGATCTCCTCAAAAAGAGCTAGTCAGCCAATCAGCTGGTCAGGTAAGGCATGGACCCCAGAGGGGCAATTCGCTCGAGCAAACGCTCGGTAGAAGAGTGAGCAATCCGCAGGTGTGCGTATTGGCAGCGGTCCTAATCAAAAGCTGACTAGCTAAAGTGCTGACTAGCTGCCCGGCTGACAAGCCGGGCAAACGTAGGTCCCACGGCCAGCGACGCGGAGTTTTTGGATCTCCGTCCCACACACCGGGCAGGGCTCGCCCGCACGGGTGAAGACCTTGAGATGGTACTGGAACTTTCCACCCTCGCCGAAGGCGTCGTGGTAGGAGTCGAAGGTCGTGCCGCGCATCTCGATAGCCCTACCAAGAATGTCGCGGATCGCGGAGTAGATCTCCTTTACCTCCACAGAGTTCAGCGTGTTTGCCTTGCGTGTGGGATGTACCCCGGCGGCGAAGAGCACCTCATCCACGTAAATGTTGCCAAGACCCGCTACGACCGACTGGTCGAGAAGCAGTCCCTTTATCGCGGCCTTGCGTTTGAAGGCGCCCATCAGATACTCGGACGAGAATTCCCACGAGAACGGGTCAGGGCCGAGGCGTGAGATCAGGGGGTGCTCCTCGACACGTTCGGGCTCGTAGAGGTCAAAGTAGCCGAGCCAGAGCCGGGTGAAGGCGAGCACGATCCCACCCTGGAACTCGATCATGGCCGTGTGGATCTTGTCGGGCTTCCGCCACGCGGGCAACTGCAGGACGCGTCCGGAGATGACGAGGTGCACGACGCCCACGACATCCCCGAAGTCGAGCGTCATGATCTTGCCGCGCCTTCCCACATCCTCCAAGGTGCGCCCCACGAGCCTGCGTGGGAACTCTTCAACCCCTACGTTCGAGACATCGTCCCGGAAGATCTCCGCCCGGGCGACTTTCCTACCCGCGGCGAGCGCCCTGACGTCCTCGGAGATTATCGTCACCTCCGGCAGCTCGGGCACCTAGCCCACCTTCTCTACGAGATCGCGAATAAACGAGGCGACCCCGTCTTCGTCCACCGAGGGGGCCACGGCGTCTGCGGCGGCACGGACTTCTTCGTTCATTCCACCTACCGCCACGCCCAGACCCGCAAACGAGAGCATGTCTATGTCGTTGTCCGCGTCACCAAAGGCCAGCGTGCGTGCGGGATCTATCCCCCACAACCTGCAGAGAAACTCAAGAGCCGATGACTTCGTGCCCTCCCGTCCGCCGACCTCGACGTAGTGCGGGAGGCTCCGGGTGACGAAGAGGCGGCCGGAGAAAGCCTTACGCGCCTCGTCCAGCCAGTTCGGCACATTGTCAGGGTGATCTACTATGACGAGCTTGGTCGGATTATCTCCGCCGTTTCGGAGCCATGCGGCCGGCGACTTCACTACCTCGACGTCCGTCTCCTCTGATCGACGCAGGTGTCTCAGGGCCGCCGGTGTCTCAGGGGAGACCACGATCTTGCCGTCCGTGAAGACCCGGGCGTGCAGCCCCCTCTCCACCGCCCACTCGAGCACCTCGGCACTTAAGTCCTTCGGCAACGTGCGGTGCAGGAGCGTCTCGCCGTTCATCCGCCGCACCATCGAGCCGCCATAGCAGATCACCGGATCTTCCTTACCGAAGCCTAGCCTCTCGGCATGCTCTCGAGCCCCCTCGAAGCGTCGTCCGGTCGCCACCACGAGCCGCACCCCTCGCTCACGCAGCTCGCGCAAGGCACTCATGGTCGCCTCCGTTATGGTCAGGTCACGGCGCAACACCGTGCCGTCCAGGTCGAAAGCCCCGAGATCGAAAGACAACCTGCTATTTTTCGCATCGTGGTACGTCTCGGGCAACAAAACCTCTCGTAGGTCGTGGAGCACAGGGGATGAAATCGCCTATGCTCCGCCGTTCAAAGACCACGCCTTAGTTTACTGGAGATTGCTGGAGCTTCCAAAATATCCGCGAAATGGCATCTCAGGATGATTGCAGTTCGACGATCCGCTCGTCTCAACGCAACTCTTCTGCAAGGCCTGCCTACGTCGTCCGACTCAGGCTAAATCCCCTGTGGCGTATGTGTCAAACGTACGCTGCGCCTGCACGCAGGAACATTTTCCTACCCAATGGGACGAAGAGAATGGCCGGAGCCTCGTGGAGGTCCCGACCGGGGGTGAAAGAGGAAGATGGACCGGCTCCATGAGGGGGGAGAATAGGATCCGGTCCTTCCCCCTACCATTTAATTCTAACGAGCCGGCGAGAATCCCCGGTTAAGGGTTGGCGAAGTTCCGGTTAAGAGCGCTTAAAACAAGCTTAACAACTTCGGGGCCGGAGCTCTTTAAGAATCCGTGGTGCAGGATAGCCTCCTACTCAGGGCTCCCGACCGCCGCCTTCGCTCGCTTTGTCTCCGCCTGGCCGGTGCGATCCGCTAACTCTCGCCGCATCCTGCCCAGCCTCTTGAGGAGCGCCCCGACGAGCGGCTCGCTGCCGCAAAAGTCGCGGGCCTGCTTCGTCCGATCGATTGCTAGCGGCTGCGTAAGCTCGCCTATCTCGAAGTACGCCTCCTGCTCGCGAGCGCACGGCTCGCAGAACGGTATGCCCTCGATCTCCACCACCGCCGGGCGCGGGCAGGGACGGTCCGTCTCGCTCCGCATCTGGCACGGTCCCAGTCCCATCGTCGCCTTGGTCAAGAGATCCTCCTTCAGCATGCCCAAACATGCTCCCTTGTCGGATAAGGCTCTCATCTCTCGACTATAAGTACGCACCCTGCAGCCAAAGGTTGCGTCCGGGAGCGCACCAGACTTTGTGAGCTTATCGGAAGACTGCTTCCCCTTCTGTGGAGCGGAGTGGCCCTGGTAACACCAATCTCTTGAGGCAAAGAACGGGGCTTGCCTGGGATCCCGAGCGAGCCCCGTTCTCTCTAGCGTGCGACTGTGGCGAGAACCCGATCCTCGCCGGCTTCGAGACCACCCGCGTGTGGTGCGGCGCGGATCACGCATCTACCATCCGAGAAGAGCTGGCCACCCGGCGGCCCGCCCAAGCCGCAGGTGACGCTTACGTTAAGCGCCGGGGGATCTGAGGTTGCGTAGTAGTTCCCGAACGCCGGTGGCCCCTTCACCAAAGCCATCGACAAGGTTGGTCTCTTCTTCGTAGAAACGGTGGGCAAGGGTAAGTTTATCTCCACAATGGCATTCGAAGACCGCGCGCCCTTCCGAATACCAGTCGTCTTCTCGACCGAGAAGGATCAACCTCTCTCCACATTTGCACTCGAGGACTATGCGCTCCGAACAAAGGACTATGCGCTCCGACTCTGAATGAGATTGCATGTGCCCCCCTCCTACTCTTCTTTGTGCATGTGCGAGACCACAGTTGAGGCTAAGTTCGCACATCAGCGCAGCCCGCACAATGTGAACCGTGCTTAACCTGATGTAGCTTATAGTTGACCCATGATTCTCTCGAAGGTTTACCTAAAGGTTTAGTTGAGGTTTAGTGACCTCTCAGTCTCCAGATGTTTGGCCACTACCCACGTAAGCCATACTTCTTCTACAAGAGCATCAACGAGAGGAGCACCGGTGTCGGAACCCATTGGAAAAAGCGAGACGGAGTTGGTTATCGAGACGTTCATAGATAGGATAAAGGAAAAACGGTGGCTCCGTGAGACGCAAGGAAGCATCACATGCCCGCTGCAGGGAGTACACGACAGTGCCTGATCTTATCCTCGGCCCACTCCTGCGCTACGTTGGTGAGACCGACGCCACCGTGTGGGTCGAGACGAGTGCTGCCTGCGAGGTCGAGGTGTTGGGATGCCGCGCGCGCACCTTCCGCATCGAGGGCCACCATTACGCCCTGGTGCACGTAGCGGGGCTCGAGCCGGGCAGCATGTACCAGTACGAGGTCGCCCTCGACGGCAAGAGGAGATGGCCGGAGGCTGGCTCGGGGTTCCCGCCAAGTGTGATCCACACCGTAGAACGTGGGGCAACTATAAAGATCGTCTTCGGCTCATGCCGAATCTCCGCCCCTCACGAGCCACCTTACACGTCGAGTAACGAGGAGGACGTACGGGGCCTTGGGGTAGACGCGCTATACGCGCTGGCGATGCGGTTGCAGAACGAGCCTTCCGCGAACCTGCCACACGCGCTGCTGCTCTTGGGCGACCAGATCTACGCCCACAAGCCCCCCTTCGACACACTCGACTTCATCCGTTCGCGCCGTGACACCGATAAGCCGCCCGGAGAAGCGGTGGCAAGCTTCGAAGAGTACACTCGACTTTACCGGGACTCGTGGAGAGACCCGGCCATCCGCTGGCTCCTCTCGACGGTGCCTTCGGCAATGATCTTCGACGACCATGAAGTCGACGACGACTGGAACATCTCCGAAGCATGGGTGGAGGAGATGCGTGAGAAGCCGTGGTGGAACGAACAAATCATCGGTAGCTACGCTTCCTACTGGATCTACCAACACCTCGGCAACCTCTCACCTGGGGAGCTCGCCGAAGACGAGCTCTTCGAGAAGGTCAGGGCGTCCGAGGATGCCGGTCCCATCCTTCGCGAGTTCGCATACAACACACACCGGGAGCCTTCTGGAACCAGTTGGAGCTTCTACCGGGACTTCGGGAACACGCGGTTGGTGATGATGGATTCCCGTGGCGGGCGCGTGCTGGAGCGGGGACACCGCTCGATGGTAGACGCTGGCGAGTGGGAGTGGATCAAGGAGCACGCGACGGGAGGATTCGACCATCTCCTGCTCGGCACCTCGCTCCCGGTGCTGCTTGGACCTGGGATGCATTATCTGCAAGCCTGGAACGAGGCGGTCTGTTCGGGCGTATGGGGCGAACGAGTAACGGGGTGGGGAGAAAAGATCCGTCGCTCCCAGGATTTGGATCACTGGAGCTCGTTTCACCACTCGTTCACTGAACTCATCGGCCTGATCCGGAGCGTCGGCGCCGGGGAGAAGGGCCAGCCCCCGGCCTCCATCGTCGTGCTCTCTGGTGATGTGCACCACGGCTACTTTGCCGAGGCGACGTTCCGTGACGAGGACCTAACGAGCCTGGTCTACCAGGCAGTCTGCTCCCCACTGCGTAACTCCCTCCCCGGGAAGAAGTCACGCCTTCAGAGCGCCGGTTGGATCAGGCCAGGCAAGCTCGCCGGGCGCTTCCTGGCTTGGCTAGCGGGGATCGGCGAAGAAGGGATAGCCTGGCGCCTGACTCACGGTAAGCCCTGGTTCGACAACCACGTCGCGACTCTGGAGCTAAGGAGTAGACAGGCCACTCTAACCTTCGAGAAGGCCCTACTGGACGGCTCTGGGAAGCCGAACCTGGAGAAGATCTACGAGCATCGCCTCGCCTAGCATGTTTGGGACCTAAAGCGCCTCCTCGATCTTCGCGCAGCAGCCGCTCCCGGCCAGGAGCTTTTCAGGGAGGCTTGCTCAGTTTACCAAGATGGGTGGGCACCGGTCCTGGCTTCGGCGTTAGCACCCGTCAATGGCAAGGTCCGCTCGCATCAAGTCCTCCGTTAGGTCGACGACCGCGAGCAAATCGGCGAACTCGACTTGTTCAAGCTTCGAGTATCCCCCGCCGACGTAGACCGTCGCGCCAGGCCATTCATAGGGTCTAAACTCGACCCAGGCAGGCTTGTCGTTACGGCCCGTGATGTTGGATCGGCTGCAAAGCACCAGCTCGGGATCCAGGCGCGCTACCTTTGCGCCGAGCTCATCCGGTTCGGCGATCGCAACCTCGACGTGCGGCCGGAGTATCTGGATGGCGCCTCCTATAGCTTCGCTGTACGAGCGTAACTCGAAGGCTACCAAAACTACCATCCTGATCCTCCCCCGTTTCACGACCGCACCTTCTTGCCAATTGACCCAGGAGGTTCCCAAAGGTCCCCTGGATAGCTTTGTATCATCTTACTCATACCATTTCCTGCCTTCGTGGCAGAAAACGTAAGGGTTGTGAAAAAAATTGGCCAAAGTATGTAGGCTCACTACGCAAAAAGTGGTAGTACGGTACCAGCGGCATAAAAAGCCGGTACCTCGAAAAGCCCCAGGCCTCCCTAGTTACTACTTCCGTATTACGAGCGATGTTATGAGCGTGTAGCAAAAGAGAAGGACCGGAGCCCTTTGGCTACACCCCGACCGGGTAGATGCCTGCTGCTACTCGTCGGTTGACTCCAGGCCTCGCAGGAGACTGCCTAAAGTGCTGCCTAAAGAGCGATCGAAGGACTCGGCAGCAGCAATTACTTCACTCAGCTCTACGGTGACACGTTTTGCCGTCTGCGGGTTTTCGACGCAGGTTTGCATCGCTTGCCAGAGAATGTCCGTGGCAGCCACCCACTCCGACCTGGCTTTTTCTCGGGACAGCTCATCCGAGCCCGGATCGTAAAAGTAGAGGCGCAAGTGGGCATCCGCAACCATTAGCAGCCGTTTGGCCTCCTCTAGCTTGCGTCGAAGCTCTTCTTCCTCATCCATCTTCCTCCTAAAGTCGTAGGCTAGGTTAGTCGAAACTACACCCTGGCTCCCACGCAGAGCACTAGCCGCGGTAGTAAGCGCCTCCTAAAGAGGATTGTTCCCACGCGGTTCAGACTCCCAATTCGTTGCGGAAAACCGCTCCCCGGGCTTCTTCGAGCTCTCCGAAGCGAGAGACGCGCCTCCTGCTAGAGTGCTTATCGTTCCGGCGAGGTCTTGCAGCTCGGAGGGTATTACGAAGAGCTTGCTGGCCGGGCCCTTCGCGACCTCGGGGAGTGTCTTGAGGTAGAGGAAGCGCAGGGCTTCAGGGGAGAGATCGGCAGTGCCCAGAGCATCGAAGAGCTTGCCGGTCATCTCGATTTGTGCGGCCTGGACGTTGCGGTACGCTTCAGCCTCACCCTCGGCCCGCAGGACCGCGGCCCTCTGTTCGCCTTCGGCTTTGAGGACGGCAGACTCCTTCTCGCCCTCGGCCTTCAGGATCGCCGAGCGCTTATCGCCCTCGGCGGTAAGGATGGAGGCGCGGCGGGTCCGCTCGGCCTGCATCTGCTTCTCCATCGCCTGCTGGATGTCGCGCGGGGGGATGATCTCCTTAAGCTCCACCCTCGTTATCCGGATGCCCCACTTCTCCGTCACCTCGTCGAGGACCGTACGGAGCTTGGCGTTGATCTCGTCGCGGGCGGTGAGGGTCTTGTCCAGGATGAGGTTCCCGATCACGTTCCGCAAGGTCGTCTGGGCGATTTGCTCGAGAGCTAAGGCGAAGTTGACGACCTCGTACTCGGCGGCCCGGGCGTCCACGACCTGGTAGTAGATGACGGTTGAGATCTGCATCCCGACATTGTCGTTGGTAATCACCGCCTGGGGCTGGAACGCGACCACCTGCTCCCTGAGGTCGGTCTTCGGCAGCATCTTGTCCATGATGGGGATGATCGCCGTAATGCCGCTCTCGGCTGTCCGGTGGTAGCGCCCGAAACGCTGCACGATCGCCACCCGGTTCTGGGGGATGATCCGAATCGTCCGCGCCGCAACCACCCCCACGAGCAACACCACGATCAACAGCACTATGAGACTAACGCTCACGACCTTTCTCCTCCTTCTCCTATCTCCACAGTCTCCACGAGAACCGTAACCCCGTCAGTATCCAGGATCCGGACCCGCGATCCCGGCTCTATCCGCTCGCCGGGGCGCAGGGCGCGAGCCGTCCAGAACTCTCCACTCCCCACCCGCACCGTTCCGTTACCAGCCGGCTCTATCGCGGTGGTGACGGTAGCGCTCCTGCCCACGATACTCCCACGCGGCTCATACCGCTCGCTGCCTGCAGATAGCCTGTGAAGCACCGCGGGCCGAAGAACGAGCATACTCGCTACCGAAGCTACGATGAAGCCCAAGATCTGCAGAGGAAGCCCGACCCCGAACACCGCCAGAAGCAGCGCAACGAGCGCTCCAAAAGCGAAGAACATGAGAAAGAAAGACGCGGTTAAAACCTCGCCGGTGATTGCCAGCGCGGTCGCCACAACCCAAACGATAATCTCAAAATCATCCAAGAGGCCGCCTCCTGAAAAGTATCTGTATCTTACCACCCACCGATCCCGGCACCGCTTTTTTGTAGAGTCGATCGCACCTCCTCCGGAACCTGCAATCACATGTACCTTTCGCCGCTACTCGCTACCCGACGCAACGTATCTTCTTGCCATATGTAGCAAAAATCGGTGTGAGATCTCTAGATAGAGTAGTACCATAGCAGAGTAGTAACACACGGCTCGTAGTCGAAGGGCCTGGATCTCCTTTCGCGAAGGCTGGTGTTCGTAGAGGGACGATTGGGACAGGATATGTTCGGAGAATTGTTCGGTAGAGATGTTGCCATAGATCTCGGCACCGCTAACACGCTGGTGTTCGTCAAAGGGCAAGGCATAGTCCTCTTCGAACCCTCGGTAGTTGCTATCAACGTAAGAACGGATAAGGTCGTCGCGGTCGGACACGCGGCAAAGAGCATGATCGGACGCACACCCGGAAACATAGTGGCCATACAACCTCTGAAGGACGGGGTCATAGCCGATTTCGAGGTGACGGAGAACATGCTCTCTTACTTCATCCGCAGAGCGCAACCACGACGCCGGTTTCTCTCCTCTCTGATCGGACCCCGGGTCGCCGTCTGTGTACCCTCGGGGGTTACGGGGATCGAGCTTCGGGCGGTCAGGGAGGCGACCGAAGCAGCAGGGGCGCGCGAGGTGTACACGATCGAGGAGCCTCTTGCGGCGGCGATAGGAGCGGACATGCCGGTGGACGAAGCGGAGGGGTGCATGATCGTCGACATCGGCGGCGGGACTAGTGAGGTCGCAGTGATCTCGCTCGGTGGGATAGTGACCAAGACCTCCGTCCGCCTAGCCGGAAACGAGCTGGACGCGGAGATATCTACTTATATCCAGAGAGAGCACAAGCTCATCATCGGGACGCAGACCGCCGAGCAACTGAAGATAGAGCTCGGGAGCGCGTTGCCTCTACCGGAAGAGAAGTACGCGGAGATACGAGGCCGCGACCTCGTGACCGGCCTACCCAAACCCGTCACAATCACGAGCGAGGAGATTCGGGAAGCCATCAACGCCCCCTTGAAAGCCATCATTAAGGCCGTCTTGGATACCCTGGAACGCACTCCTCCGGAACTCGTCTCAGACATCATGGACCGAGGTATGGTTCTGGCCGGCGGCGGAGCGAAGTTGTCGCTGCTGGACGAGAGGCTGCGGCAGGAGACCGGCATCCCGGCTCACCTGGCAGACGACCCTCTGATGTGTGTCGCCATAGGAGCCGGTAGATTCCTCGAAGAGATTTAAGGGTAGGCAGGAGAAGCTGATCAACGAGCCCGGCAGGGCTCGCACACGGCACCAAGCACCCGCTTTGGCGCCTCAGTGAGGGCCTTTACCTCTACATGGATCCTTCTTCTCAACCATAAAAAATATACTCGAAAATGCTAGAGTAGCTTCTCGAGAACGATAACCGGTCAAAGTCCCCCTCCGCCCTGGCCTGACCTTTGATGGACTCAAAGAGAGCATCCGGGGCGTCCTTGGGCTTCGTCTCGTCACGGTTACGGTACGATACCAAGATATTACCCAGAGACCCTACGAACACAACTGGGAAGTAAGCGCCAGACTCTATGAGGGCATCCGCATGGTTGATTACAAAGGCATGACCAATCTGGTAGATGTCGTAGAACAGATTCGCGATGAGGGAAGCAACTACAAAGGTTAAAGGGCACGTGCCCCAGGTCGAGCAACCCGAGCGGTTTGTGTCTATCGAGTCAAGGACCGAGCACCTAGATCTACCATCTCTGGGCCAGGCTCCTAGAGTATTAAGACTCACCAACGGAGGTCTTCTCGTCGTGGAGACAGCGGTCGGTTATCGATCGCTGCTCCTCCTTGTGCCGGTCGAAGCAGAGGTAGTGAGCGGCAAGAGTTGGGCTGGGTAGTCGGCACCGCAAGCCCTGTTTGTTTAACGTGAAGATCAACGGGAGAGGATAAGCCAAGACGTGGAGCTGTGTCGTGGCCACAGCTCGCCTCAGGAAGAGACTCGCAGGGCGCGAGTGGGCGCTCGTTGACGAGTCAGACCCAAGAGTAAAGAGGTGATAAGGATGACCGAGGACCAAACCAAACAGCAGGACCCGAAGGAGCAGTACCCGCAACCGGAGTTTCCCGAGCAGGAGCAGGAACACCCCGGCCTGGATTCCGAGATGCAACCCGAGCCCGACTACGGGTACGAGACCTATCGCGGCTACGGACGCCTGGAGGGCAAGGCGACGATCATCACCGGTGGGGACTCCGGGATCGGGCGGGCGGTGGCGCTAGCCTTCGCCCGCGAGGGGGCCGACGTCCTGCTCTCTTACCTCGAAGAAGAGGAGCCGGACGCCCAGGAGACGGCGCGGATCGTCGAAGAGGCCGGTAAGAAAGCGGTGAAGGTGCCCGGGGACATCGTCGAAGAGGACCAGTGCCGGAAGATCGTCGAAAGGGCCGTCGAGGAGTTCGGGAAGATAGACGTCCTGGTAAATAACGCCGCCCACCAGATGACGGTCAACGGAATAGCCGATGTCTCGTCCGATCTGCTCGACCGCACGTTCAAGACTAATATCTACGCCATGTTCTGGCTGTGCAAAGCAGCGCTCCCGCACCTGCAAGAGGGTGGCTCGATAATCAACGTGGGCTCCATCCAGGCGTACCAGCCTTCGCCTACCCTCCTCCCCTACTCCGCAACGAAAGGGGCAATAATAACGTTCACCAAGGGGCTCGCCCAAGAGGTAGTCCAGTATGGGCTCCGCGCGAACTGTGTGGCGCCCGGCCCGGTGTGGACCCCGATAATCCCGGCTTCGATGCCCGGCGAGCAGACCTCCCAGTTCGGTGGCACCTCGCCGATGGGGCGTCCCGCCCAACCCGCGGAGTTGGCGCCCGCGTTCGTGTTCTTGGCCTCTCAAGAGTCCAGCTTCGTCAACGGCGAGACACTCGGCGTCACCGGCGGCCAGCCCCTACCGTAGGGGAAGGCCCATTACACTTGAGCAGGCAAGAAAGGGTAGCATGTCCTTCTATGGATAAAGAACAGAAAGCGGTACAGGTCGCCGTGGTGACCGGGGCAGCCCGGGGCATCGGGCGTAGGGTTGCCCTTGTACTCGCCAAGCTCGGGTATGCGGTAGCCGCCAACGACCTCTCCGCACCCGAAGGAACGTTGGGTGAACTTGAACGGGTCGGCGTTAAGGGATTGGCGATTCCCGGCGACGTCTCCGATGAGGAGACGGTGCAAGAGATGGTGCGTGGCGTCATGGAAGGCTTCGGGCGTGTAGACGTGCTCGTGAACAACGCCGGGATCAGTGCCATAGTCCCCGCCGAGCAGACGACCCTGACCGACTGGAACCGGACCCTCGACGTAAACCTCACCGGACCTTTTCTCACATGCCGAGAGTTCGGCAAGGAGATGCTGCGGCAAGGGCAGGGAAGCATCGTCAACATAAGTTCAGTCGCGGGCCTTTTGGGCGTCGCGGACCGGGTAGCTTACAACGCCAGCAAGCACGGACTCATAGGGCTCACCCGGACCCTTGCCGCCGAGTGGGGCGGGCGGGGGGTGCGGGTCAACGCCGTCTGCCCCGGATGGGTCAAAACGGAGATGGATCAAGAAGATCAAACGTCAGGCGGATACG
>JAWWQA010000318.1:0-4119 GCA_033854695.1 Rubrobacteraceae bacterium | reverse complement strand
CTTCTCCCGCTACACGAACAACTTGACCGTCAAGCTTCCAACACGCCAGACAGGATACGGGTTGCTGGAGCCCTACGTGCGAGATCTCTTCGCCGAAGGGGTGGACCTAATTGTCACCGCCGACTGCGGGATATCGAATAGGACGGAGATTATGCTGGCGAACACTCTTGGGATGGATGTGATCGTGACGGATCACCACATCCCGCCCGAGGACCCGCCCGAGGCTCCGCCGGCCGTCGCCGTCCTCAACCCGAAACTCTGGAGCCCACAGGACCCGCTGGCGGGCGTAGGCGTTGCCTGGAAGCTGGCCTGGGCGGTCGCCAAAGAGCTTGAGGACCCGGACGGAAAGAGGCACATCGGCAGGCTTCTGGACCTCGTCTCGATAGGGACGATCGTGGATATCGCACCTCTCGTCGGGGAGAACCGGGCGCTCGCCTCGATGGGGCTCAGGCACATGAACCGCTCGCTCTGTGCGGGAAGTGCCCGGCCTGGTATCGGGGCGCTAGCGAAGGTGGCGGGGGTGAGGGGGACCCTGGACGAGGGGGATCTCGGGTGGAAGCTCGGGCCGCGCTTGAACTCCATAGGGAGGATCAAAAACCCCAGGCCCGCCCTGGACCTGCTTCTTACCGACGACAGTCGTGAGGCTCTCAGGATAGCTTCGCTCCTCAACCAGCTCAACTCCGAGCGGCAGCAGCGTACCCGTTACGCGGTGGAGAAGGCACTCACCGAGGTGGACTACACGCAGGACTTCAAGGTGGTGGTCACGGACGAGATGGGGGGACTCGCTGGGCTCGTCGCGGGCAAGGTTGCAGGAGCGACGGGACGGCCCGCGGTCGTACTCAACCGGCGGGCGGACGGCTCCTACGGCGGGTCGGCCCGGTCGGGGGAGACGGATGTGGACCTTTACGGGGCGCTCTTCGAGGTGCGACACTTGCTCGGAGAGTGGGGCGGACACCGCAAAGCGGCGGGACTCTCGATCGAGCCCGGCAACTTCGACGCTTTCGTGGCCGGGGTGAATCGGGCGGTGCGAGCGCAGCTCGAGGAAAACCCGGAGATCTTCGAGCCTCCCATCGAGATAGACGCGGAGATCTCGCTTGGATGCTTGCCCAACGGGTTCTTGGACTGGCACGAGCGGCTGGCGCCGTTCGGGAGCGGGAACTACCGTCCAGTCTTCGTCTCTGAGAGAGTGCGGATCGAAGGGGCACGACAGCTCTGGGAGGGAATGAACCTTTTGCGCCTGGAGGGTGGGGTGCCGGCAAAGCTGGCCGGCTCGCCCGAAGCTGTACCCGAAGGGCTCTTCGACGCAGCGTACACGGTGAGCCGCAGCGTCTACACCGGGGAGGTGGAGCTCGAGATAGTGGATTGGAGAAAAGGATAGCGAGGCTTGGAGTAAGGAGTTGAACACGATCGGGACAGACATTGGGGGAACGAAGATCGCCGCGGGTGTGGTGACGCCGGCGGGTGAGATTTGCCCCTCGTAGTCGTCCCGACCCCGATAGGGAACCTGGAGGACATCACCCTTCGCGCCCTTCGGAGCTTGCGGGAAGCGGACGTTATAGCTTGCGAGGACACGCGGAGAACTGGCCGGTTGCTCGCCCACTACGAGATCAAGAAGCCACTCCTCGCTTACCACGAGCACAACGAGGAACGCTTATCCCCAGAACTGGCCGAGAAGGCCCGCACCGAGCGCGTGGCGCTCGTCTCCGATGCTGGCACTCCACTTGTCTCCGACCCAGGCTACCGGTTACTCCGATCCTGCATCGAGGCCGGGGTGGCGGTCGAGGTGCTGCCAGGACCCTCAGCGTTGATGACGGCGCTCGTCGCCTCTGGGTTACCGGCGGACACGGTAGTCTTCCTGGGCTTCCTACCGCGCAAGGGGCGCGAGCGCGAGGAGCTTCTCGGGCGCGTCGCAAGTGAGGAGGCGACTTTCGTATTCTTCGAGTCGCCACACCGGCTGGCGAAGACGTTAAAAGATCTGCCAGCGGAGGCGCCGGTCGCGGTCTGCCGGGAGCTGACGAAGCTGCACGAGGAGATCTTTCGAGGCACAGCCGGGGAGGCCATCGAACGCTACGCTGAAGGTGCGCGGGGCGAGATCGTACTCGTCGTCCGGGGTGGTGTGGCAGAGGAGCCTATGGCTCTGGAGGAGGTCGTCCAGAGGGCGCGGGCGTATATTGCCCAGGGCCAGAGTCCGTCGCGGGCGGCGGCACGGGCGGCTAAGGAGTCTGGCCGGAAGCGTGGTGAGGTGTACGACCGGCTCGTAGGGGCTTGAGCGCTCAGCTTTTGTTTGAATAGGAACTTGTTGAGTAGGGCCGATGCTCGCGCTTGTGGGAAGTCAAGATCTGCGTCTATAACTCCTCTGGGCCAGGACCTCCGCCCGATCGACGACCCAGAGAAGGTGGTGGAGCCCAATGTCGTCCATTGCCGTCATGCGTAGGCCGTCGATGCTCATCGCCACCAGCGACTCGCCGTTCGGGTAGAGCTCGACCCAGACCGGGACTTCATCCTCCACGGTGGGAGTGAGGTGGCTGCACAGCACCAGATCCGGGGTGCTTCGCTCCACCTCCCGGTCAAGTTCCTCCGGTTCGATGATTAGCACCTCAACGTTCGGTTTGAGCGCCTGGAAGGTGGTCCCGATCACCTCACGGTACGAGCGCGGCTCGTTAGCCACCAGCATGCGCATCTTTCGTTGCGGTCCAGTCCCGTTCGCCCTGGTTTCCCCAGCGTACAGCTCCATCTGCCTGCCCCGCGGTTTGCTGATCATCTCGACCTCCTTCGACGTGCAGCGCATGCCAGATACAGCAAGTGAGCCACCTCAAGGTCCATTATGTGCTTCAGTGTAGACTTCGAGCTTATGAAGACCCTTTGGAAATCATGAGGGTTTCCACAGAAACGCTCGCAAGGAGGCTGGAAGTGGGACGAGCGAGTTTATATTCTTAGTCATTAGAACGTATTGTAATAAACTGTGGAAAGGAGACCACGAGGCGAACTGATGAAACGGATCTTGGTCGTTGAAGACGAGGAGAAGCTGGTCCGGCTGATTTCGCGGGTTCTCCGCGAGGAGGGCTACGTCGTCGAAACGGCCGGTGACGGCTACTCGGGGCTCTCCCGCGCCCTCAACGAAACCTTCGATCTGTTGGTCCTCGACTGGATGCTCCCCGGTCGCAGTGGAGTGCAGATCGTGCGTGCTCTCCGGGCGGCGGAGGTCGGTGTCCCTGTGCTCCTGCTGACCGCCCGGGACCAGATCGAAGACCGTGTAGAGGGTTTGGACGCCGGCGCTGACGACTACCTCTCCAAGCCCTTCGCTTTCCCCGAGCTTCTGGCCCGCGTGCGGGCCCTCACCCGGAGACCCTGGAGAGAAGAGAAGCACGGAGCGGTTCTTGCAGCCGGTGACATCACGCTCGACCCGCTCCGCCACGAGGTCCGGCGTAGGGGAGAGCGGGTCGAGCTTACGGCCAAAGAGTTCGCTCTGCTGGCGACCATGCTCCAGCGCCCCGGGCAGGTATTCACGCGCTCGGTCTTGCTCGACATCGTATGGGGTGGCTCCCCGGCTGTCTACACGAACGTGGTGGATCTGTATGTCTCTTACCTGCGTAAGAAGCTCGACCGCGATGGGGAACCCTCCCGCATACGCACGGTTCGCGGTGTAGGCTACACCTTCGAGCCTCGGGTTTGATGCCATGCTAGATCGTATTCGTCAGCGTCTCACGATGGGCTACGTGGGGATCCTGGCCCTCATCCTGGTTCTCTTCGGTGCCATCGTTGTGGTCAGTTTCTCTCGACAAGTCACTGCCCAGCAGGACAAAATACTCGCGCAGAAGGCGGATGCCGAGGCGAGCAGCTTGCTGAGCGGCGGAGATACGTATGACCGGATCACAGCAACCGCGGAGTCGGATATTGCCGTTGTCGTGGTCCCACCCGACGGTTCGGTCAGCGCGGACTTTCTGGACCTGGATTCCTCGGTTTCGTCCCTTGGCCTCCCCTTTGGAGAGCTGGCCCAGAAGGCCGGACAGGAAAAGCGGATAGTTTCCGAGACGGTCGACGGCCCTGATGGCCCCGTGCGGGTAGTGAGTGTGCCCTTATTCAGCGATTCCGAAGAGGCGCTTGCCATCATCCAGGCTG
>JAWWQA010000317.1:0-5693 GCA_033854695.1 Rubrobacteraceae bacterium | reverse complement strand
GGACTTCTACAACAATGACAATTCGGTATTTGACACGGCCGACGGCGACAAGCACGGCACCCACGTCTCGGGGACCATCGCCGCCTCCGTCAACAACCAGGGCGTAGTGGGAGTGGCGCCAAACGTCAAGATCCTGGCCCTTAAGTTCCTCGGCCCCCAGGGCGGCTCTACGTCCGACGCCATCGCCGCCGTCGAATACGCCACGCAGATGGGCATGAGGATGGGCATGAGGATCTCCAACAACTCGTGGGGCGGAGGCAGCTACAGCCAGGCCCTCAAAGACGCCATAGACTCCTCGGGCATGCTCTTCGTCGCCGCCGCCGGCAACGCCAGCAACAACAACGACACGACCCCGTTCTACCCAGCCTCGTACACCAGCCCCAACATCCTTTCGGTAGCTGCGGTCAACGACCAGGGCAACCTCGCGAGCTTCAGCAACTATGGGGCCAGCTCGGTAGACATCTCGGCCCCGGGCGTGGAAGTGCTCAGCTCCGTACCGGGTGGTTCGTGGGCGTTTTTGAGCGGCACCTCAATGGCGACGCCCCACGCGACAGGGACCGCGGCGCTGGCCGCGTCCGTGAACGCGAGGCTCCTGAATGATCCTCAGAATCTCAAGAAACTCCTGATGGACAATGGCAAACCGGACTGCGCGACCTTGGGCAAGACTGCTACTGGCGACATGGTCGACGCCTACGCGGTTGTCCAGGCAGCAGGCGGATCGCCGCCTCCCAACCCGGCACCGTGTGCGTCGCCTTCTCCGCCTCCGGCAGCTGCTCCATCGTCTTCTCCGCCTCCGGCGGCTGCCCCGTCGCCTTCTCCGCCTCCGACGGCTGCCCCACCGGGCGGCGGGAAGCACAAGCACAAGAAGAGACATCATGGCCGTCGTCATTAGCAACCTGTTTCCACGCTGCGGCTCCATCCGACGGGCACCAAGAGGATAGAAGAGGAGAAGGATCCCGCCGCTGTTCCTCCTCCTGGCGGAGCCCTCCGCGGCCCGCCAACTGGTACGGGAATCTCAGGTAGACCGATATCCGTAAGCTCTTAAGACGAAGAGCTGCGAGAGTCCGTGCCTCTAATAAAGAAGCCCGAGAGAGTGTAGCCAGCGAGTTAAGCGGTTGCCCTCCGCAAGCCCACCCTACAGGGCAGTTTCTCGACAGGCAAGGCCGCGCTAGACGTCTACTCCCACTCTATGGTGCCGGGCGGCTTGCTGGTGATATCCAGAGCCACTCGGTTAACCCCGGGGACCTCGTTGATGATGCGGTTACTCACCCGCTCCAAAAGCTCGTACGGCAGCCGTGCCCAGTCCGCCGTCATTGCATCGTCGCTGGTAACCGCCCTTATGACTACAGGATAGGCATACGTCCTGGCGTCTCCCATTACCCCCACCGAGTGTATAGCCGGCAGGACGGCAAAGCTCTGCCACAGCTCGCGGTAGAGACCTGCGTTCCTTATCTCGTCCTGGAGGACGAAGTCAGCCTTGCGCAGGATCTCCAGCCGCTCGGCGGTGACGTCCCCTATGATTCTGATTGCGAGCCCTGGTCCTGGGAAAGGCTGGCGCCAGACCATTCTCTCGGGCATCCCCAGCTCCGCGGCCACGACCCTGACCTCGTCCTTAAAGAGGTTGCGCAAGGGCTCGACCAGGTCGAAGTTCATTATCTCCGGCAAGCCTCCGACGTTGTGGTGGCTCTTTATGCGGGCGGCATCACGGGTACCACTTTCGATCACGTCCGAGTAGAGCGTTCCCTGCACTAGAAACGTAGCATCCTCTATTCTAGAGGCCTCCTGCTCGAAGGTGCGGATAAACTCTTCGCCAATGATCTTGCGCTTCGCCTCCGGGTCGGTGACATCCTTGAGCTTGTCCAAGAAGCGCCCTTGGGCTTCGACGTGGATCAGGGGTACGTTCGAGTTCTTCCCGAACGCCTCGATGACCTGCTCGGCCTCGTTCTGCCTCAGAAGACCGTGATCCACGAACACGCACGTCAGGTGGTCACCGATCGCCCGGTGCACGAGCATCGCCGCCGTCGCCGAGTCAACGCCGCCCGAGAGGCCACAGATCACCTTCGCGTCACCAACCTGCTCCCTTATCTTTTCGACCGCGTCAGTAATGATGTTGACAGGCGTCCAGTCGGGAGTGCAGCCGCATGCCTCGAAGAGGAAGTTCTTGAGGATCTCCATCCCGTACTCGGTGTGCTTGACCTCCGGGTGGAACTGCACCCCGAAGAAGCCCCGCTCTGGCTCCTCGAAGGCGATGATCGGGACCGAAGGCGTCTCAGCCGTGACCGCGAAGCCCTCCGGAACCGCGAAAACCGCATCGCCGTGGCTTGTCCAGGCCCGCTGCTCCTCGGGGGTCCTGGCGAAGAGCAGCTCATGGTCTCTGACGAATAAATCCGAGCGTCCGTACTCCCGGATCTGGGTGGCCCCGACCTTCCCGCCCATCTCGAGCGCCATAAGCTGCATCCCGTAACAGATGCCAAGAGTCGGTGTGCCGAGATCGAAGAGCCTCTTATCTATCCGTGGGGCTCCTTCCCCGTAGACGCTGTTCGGGCCACCGGAGAGGATGATGCCGTCCGGCTCACGCGCCATGATCTCTTCTACGGGCGTGTCGTAAGGGACGAGCTCCGAGTAGACACGGGCCTCGCGGACACGCCTGGCGATGAGCTGGGCATACTGGCCACCGAAGTCGAGGACGAGGATCAAAGGGTTGCTCGCCTAGCCCATGCCAACGTGCTGGCTGCGCTGCTCGAGCTTGCCTTCCGTCTGCAAGGACGGGGCCACCATGACCTCGGCCTTCTGGAACTCCTTGATGTTCTGGTAGCCCGTGGTCGCCATGGAGGTACGCAGAGCCCCCATGAGGTTGCGGGTCCCGTCGTTCTCATGAGCAGGTCCCACGAGGATCTCCTCCAGGGTACCCGTCACGGTGGTCTTGATCCTGGTTCCCCGTGGGAGCGTCGGGTGGAAGGTGGCCATCCCCCACGAGTAGCCCCGCCCGGGCGCTTCCTCGGCTTTGGTGAACGCGCTGCCAAGCATCACGGCGTCGGCTCCACAGGTTATAGCCTTGGCGATGTCTCCGCCGGTTCGCAGCCCACCGTCCGCGATGACGTTGACGTACTCGCCCGTCTCTAGGTAGTTGCGCATGCGGGCGGCGGCTGCATCAGCGATGGCGGTCGCCTGCGGCACTCCGATGCCAAGGACGCCACGCGTGGTGCAGATACGGCCAGGCCCCACTCCGACGAGGACGCCGACAGCCCCGGTCCGCATGAGGTGCAGGGCCGTCGAGTAGCTCGCGCACCCGCCTACTATCACGGGGACGTTCAGGCGCGGGATGAACTCCATCAGGTTCAGGGGTTCGACGGTCTGAGAAACGTGTTCGGCGGAGACAACGGTACCCTGGATGACGAGGACATCGAGGCCGGCTTCTATAGCAGCCCGGTGGTACCGTTCTACCCTCTGAGGGGTGAGGGATGCCGCGGCGATCACGCCCTGGTCCTTTATCTCCTGGACGCGGCGGAAGATCAACTCCTCCTTTACGGGCTCGGCATAGATATCCTGCATCACGCGCGTGGCCTTGGTCTCCGGCAGGCTGGCTATCTCCTCGAAGACAGGCGCGGGGTCCTCGTAGCGCGTCTGAATGCCCTCGAGGTTCAGCACAGCGAGACCACCCAGGCGTCCGATGATGCCCGCCGTTTTCGGGTCGACGGCTGCATCCAACGCGCTCGCCAGGCACGGGAGATCCAGTTCCAGATTGCCCAAATACCAGGAGATGTCTATATCCTGAGGATCTCGGGTCCGACGGCTGGGGACGATGGCGATCTCGTCAAGACCGTATGCCCGCCGGCCCGTTTTGCCTTTGCCGATCTCAATGTCCATACGTGGTGAGGGCCGCCTTTCTAGTCGCTCTGTACGGATGCGCAAAAGCCCACAGGGTTTCCCCTGTGGGCTCCCGCCGCTAGCTATCTTCCAGATACCGCAACTCTGCGCTAGATTACACCGCAGACCCCTGTTGGGTCAAGGAAACTAAGAGGTTTTAGATGAGGTCAAGCAGCCTGAGCAGCACCAGGCTTCCGGTGTTGCACCTTCTAGGCAATCTGGTGAATAAGATGATACCTCGCGTCTTCGCTCCTCATCGCGTGTATTGCACGCATCCGATTTTTCGTATAACCTATGGGCGGTGGATCGTATACAGGAGGAGACGCGGTGGAGTACGAGCATACCCAGGTAACGGACGAGCTGAACAGAAACGTGCAGCGGGCGGCTCGGGGTGCCTCCTCGACGACACGAGACGCTTGGTGAGCTGGTGAAGAGCATAGCTCCAAAGCGTTGGGTACGGCGGCCCGAGAATCTCATCTCCGGAGAGCCGACCCGCCATGAGGTCAGGGTGGACGGCAAAGTCATACACACCTTCTGCTTCGTTGACGCCCTCATGCTCCCCTTCGTGCTCGGGGGTGCGGCGGTCGAGGTCTGTTCCGCCTCAACGCCTTCGTCTCCCGTCAGGAGTACGAGCGTTGGGCTGCGGAGACGCCGCAAGCCACGACCGTCGTCCTCTCCATGCAGGAAGCGTTCGATCTCGGGCGAGACTGGACCTCGGGTTCGTCTTGGGAGTCCGAAGAAGAGGAGCGCTGTTGCTGACCAAAGGAAGGAGACCCCATGTCAGGTGAGCTGAAAGAGACGCCGCTTGCCGAGATTTCCGTCGGACGCGAAGTCCGGGAGGTGAGGCTCCTGGCGAAGCTCCTCGACGGCTTCGCCAACCCCGTGAGGCTATCCGTGTTGCTGCTGCTGGCTCGACATGGGGAGATGAACGTCGGAGCTCTGGTAGAGGCCATCGGAGCCCCACAGCCGCGCGTCTCCGAACACCTGCGCTGCCTGGCTTGGTGCGGCTACGTGCGAGCCAGGCGTGAAGGCCGGAGCGTCTTCTACTCCATAGCAGACGAGCGGGTGCTCGGGGTCCTCGAATTAGGCGAGGGAATCTTGATGGACAATCTGGAGCACGTCGAAGCTTGCGAGGTCACGAAGGGCTGCTGAGGTGAAGTCCTCCATCTTTGGATCCCTAAGCACAACCCTCGCGGCCCTGTGCTGCGCATGCGCGCTGGTCTGGGGGTGGATCAGGTCTATCCGGCTGGTGGTGCACATCGTTCGCTACTCGCTGGTCTACGCGGGCATAGCAGCGATGCTGGGAGCCGCGATTGGATCGCCCCGCGCTCTCCAGCGGGCGACGAGATGAAGCGACAAGGAAGCGAGGAGCGATGAAGGTAGAAGTTCTGTACTTCGACGGGTGCCCGACCTACAAGGCGGCAGAGAAGATCATGCGGGAAGTGCTCGAGGAGCGAGGGATGGACGCAGAGGTGGAGCTGGTCGCGGTCAACACTGACGAGGAGGCCTGCAGACTAAGGTTCCCTGGTAGCCCCACCCTCCGGGTTGACGGCCACGACCTCTTTCCCACTGGGGAGCGTGAGGACTGGCGGCTTGGCTGCCGGGTCTACGCGACCCCGGAGGGCTTGAGGGGTTCCCCTACAGCCGAGATGCTCAGGGAGACGCTGCTGAAGGGAGTGGATGCCGATGCCAACCGCAGTTTTAAGGACGATGGGCTACTGTATCGTGAGGACGCTGAGCGCATGGCAGGTGTTTAGTGCTTCGAGCAGCGGTGTTAGTGCAGCATCATCGTCAGGAGGGCTGAGACGTGCAGCGATGGCGTACTA